>JAYUFI010001150.1:0-21063 GCA_043738805.1 Planctomycetaceae bacterium
ATACGGGCAAGCGTTTCCGAACGGCTTCTATCGCGGTGGAGCCGAAGCAGGGATGTATCACTTCCCGTACTACAGCTATCGCCGCCCGTGGTACTACCCCGGTCAGCCGAGCTTCCATCGCAGCACGGATTTTGTTTGGTAATTGACGCTTGCTACGAACACCCGCAGCCACCGCCGCCAGTGCTGCACCCGCCGCCACTACACCCGCAACCACCGCTGGTTGCGGGTATTTCTAGCACCGAGTTGAAAATCACTTTGAACGGACGACCTTGAGCCAGCTCCGTCGATAGGACTCCCAGGTCCGCTGTCGGTGCGCCGAGGAAGTACAACACAAACGTTTCACCATCAAAGAGTAGTTCGCCGTCAACCACATCCACCGCGACCTGCCGTTCCGCGACACGTCGCTCGCAGGCGGTCAGCATCTCATGGACGAGAGTCTTTTGCCGTTCATCGCGTTTCAGCCGTACTTGTTCAAAGTTTTCCATCGGATTCAATCGTCGAATCAACTCGCCAGCCGGCTTGATGACTCGGCCATCGTCGTTACGCGGCGCTTCGACGCTGAGTGACGAGAGAACTTCACCCACTTCGGTGCCGCGCGGCGTTTCAATCAACACGCGCTCGCCATGTCGGCATTCGAGCGGATCTTCTGAGCGATACCGAAAGTATCCGGCCCACGCCATCGCGCCGTAACGGATCAAACAGCGTGAGGCAGCGACCCAGTCAATCGCCTCATCAGTCGCGGCCTTCAGATCTTTGATCTCAGGCTCGTCACCGCCGCCCGTTCCCTGAGTGTTGATCCACGGCTCCTCGGACAGCGTGACCCATAGCTCGCCGTCGCGTTCTTCAATCGTGTGGGTGGAGACGTTGAAACCCGGCCGCCCGATCGCTTCGCCCGTCCGGAGATCGAACTTCCAATGATGCCACGGGCAAGAGACGGTCGTTTTGTCGCAGGGGCCAACCGCTAACGACGCCCCTTTGTGCGGACAATGATTGTCGATCGCGAACCACTCACCGTCGCGACGAAACACGCCAATCTCACGTCCTTCGACGGTGAAGATCTGGGACGCCCCTTCCGCGATCTCGTCGCTCGTGCCGAGCAAAATTTGTTCGAGTTGTTCAAGTTGTTCGATATCCGCTGTCAACATACCTGCCGTACTCCGAAAGGAACATCAGTGTGGCCAGCCCTGTCGAGTGACGCAACGTCGTCGAGAAGTTTCTTTGACAACGGGCTCAGCGCAGTGTTTTTGACAGCGGATAGGCTGGTCGGTTTGCGGCGCGGCTGCCGGAGGCGGGCGTGACTCGCTTGTTGTTGTCGTTGGGGTGAGACTTATCGGGCTCACCCTCGGCGGAGTCTTTCACACCAGTACTGCCGCGGATCGCTCCGCTGACGCCGAGCAGTTCGGGATGTCGTGCGACCTTGTCCGAGAAGACGCGCATGTCTTGGACGATTGGTTCAAGGTTGTTCAATAGGATCGAAAGCGATTCGGTTGAGCGGTTCAGGTTTCGATAAAGGTCGGGATCGGCAATGATTTTTCTTAGCGAGCCGTCGTCTTTCGCAGCCAGCTTGGACAACTTCGCCAGTTCGCCGGACAACTGGTCGAGGTTCGTCATTGTGCGATCGAGCTTGGCCATGATCGGTCCGGCGGACTTCGCAAGTGGATCAGTGACACTTTGCAGGTTGTCGAAGTTTTTCTGAGCCGATTCGATCGTGCGGCGAGCGAGCGAAATTGTCTGTCGCGTTTCATTCGCCAGTTCGGGCAACGCGGCGAGCGTTTGTCGCAGATTTTCTTGAGTCTGCGGATCGGCAAAGACCTTGTTTGCCGACTGCACCGTTTGACGCGCTTCCTTCATCGTGGCTGCGAACTCTTGCAACGATGTCGCCGCTCGTTCGACGACGGTGTTGAGATTTCCTTGATTCGTATCGAGCAAGCCGTTGATGTTGGTTCCGACCTTGCGCCATTCAACACTGGTCTGCTCAAACGACGACAGTGTGGCGGTCAGCTTCGCGTCGAGTTTGTTGACGATTGAAAACGGATCGGTGGGCATCGTCCCTTCGAGCAGTGTCCCCGCTTGCAGCCGAGTGTCGCTGATGCCGGGAGCGAACTCGATCGCCGAATCGCCGAGCAGCGAAGTCGAAAGCATCGGCTTGGCGTCGGCTCGCAAGGCGTATCGTTCTTGAATGTCGATGATCACTCCGACTCCGCCATGTTGTTCATCCAACGCAATCTCGCGAACAGTGCCGATCGTGATGCCGTTGATTCGCACCGGTGATCCGGCATGAACTCCGGGAGCAGACTCGAAGTGAACGGCAATCTGATACTGCTTCTGCCACAGCGATTGCAGTTCACCAAAATGAAAGACCATCGCACCGATCAGCCCGAAAGCGACCAGCACGAAGAGCCCGACTCGAAATTGAAGTTGGCGGTCTGTCATGGGCGTGAAGGATCAGGAGACGGGGAGTAGGAAACAGGATTCAGGCGGCGGCGAGTTCTTGAAGGCGTTCTCTCGCTTGGCCGTGGACGAATTGGGTGACTCGCGGGTCGGGGGAGTGAAAGGCTTGTTGGGAGGTTCCTTCAAAAACAATTTGCGGTTCGTCGGGATGAAGTCGAGCGAGCGGGTACAACATCACGACACGATCGGCCACTTTGCGCACGGTCGACATTTCGTGAGTGACGACGATGCTGGTGACGGGCTGACGTTCGCGAGTTCGCAGGATCAATTCGTTGATGATGTCGGTCATGATCGGATCGAGTCCAGTTGTCGGCTCGTCGTACAGCACGATCTCCGGACTGAGTGCCAGCGCGCGGGCCAGTCCAACTCGCTTCTTCATTCCGCCGGAGAGTTCCGCTGGTTTCTTGTTGCACGCGGAAGTCGGGAGGCCGACATCACGTAGCCGATCGTGGACGATTTGGGTGATTTCTAGTTCGTTCATCCGCGTGTTTTGCCTCAAGCCAAATGCGATGTTCTCAAACACTGTCAGGCTGTCGAACAACGCAGCACTCTGAAATAAGTAGCCGAACCGGAGTCGATCTCGATGTACTTCATCTTCGCGGCGCGAATTCAGTGGTCGTCCGAACCAAGAGACGTCCCCGTTCGAAGGTTCCATCATCCCCATGATCAGCTTGAGCAGGACACTCTTGCCGCAGCCGGATTCGCCGATCAAGACGAGTGTCTCACCGCGTTGAACGGTCAGCGACAGATCACGCAACACCACGTTCGCTCCGAAGGCACGGCTCACGTGGCGCAGTTCGATCACCGGCTCGCCAAGTGGGCCGCCGTGAGCAGAACCTAGTTGTGTAAAAAAGTCGTCTGGCATAGTTCAAAACAACGAGACCGGGTCCGGCCACAAGATGTAGTAGAGGCTCGACTGAAACATTCCGAGGAAGAAGTCCAAGATCAGAATGGCCACGAAGGATTGCACGAACGATTGCGTGGAAGCTCGCCCGACACCTTCAGCACCGGCACCGCAGTGAAAACCTTGATGGCACGAGACCACTGCGATTGCCGCTCCAAAAAAGAAGCTCTTCATCAGGCCGCATTGCACATCGAAAATCGCGATGAATTGCCGCGAATGCAGCCACCAATAAAAGCTGGAAATTCCCATCACCTGCGTCCCGATCAGCCAGCCACCCAAAATGCCAATCGCGTCGGCCACGGCCGTCAGCAACGGAATCAGCAGAAAGCAGGCGAGAAATCGTGGAACCACAAGGTATTGAATGGGGTTTGCTCCGAGTGCGCGGAGCGCGTCGATTTGTTCCGTGACTCGCATCGTGCCGAGTTCTGCGGCCATCGAAGAACCGACCCGGCCCGCCAACATCACCGCCGCCAACGTCGGTCCTAATTCTCGGACGAGCGACGCATTGATTGCTGCACCGAGCTTCGATTCCATTCGCATGAAATGAAATTGGTCATATCCTTGCACCGCCAAGACCATGCCAATGAATAGCCCCGTCACCATCACGACCGGAATACTGCGAACGCCGACTTCATAAAATGACTGCGTCATGACGCTACTGCGAGGCAATCCTGACAACATCGACCGCGCCACGCTCTGCGCAAAAAGAGCCTGATCTCCTAGGGCAACGATCGCATTCACGATCATCCGCCCCAACAGATGAATTGGCGTCTCACGCAGTCGCACTAGCGGAACCGAAGCCATCCTTGGCCACTCGCTTGGGAATCTGATTGATCACGAACAATCTGTAATCGCCGACAGAATGAAATTCTCTCGGCCAAATCGGGCGGGAACGTACCGCAACCCTCTTTTCCAAGCGAGACCACTTCTCGCGGTTCGCCGACCACTAGAAATGACTCACTTGTCGTTGCTGAGCAACTCCTCAGTCTGTTCGACAATCTCACGAGTGCGGCGAGTAAGAACGGCTTCGTCTCGTAATTCGGCGGAGCGGAGTGCGGCGGTCCAATGCACCTTGCGTTGGCGATACACCACAATCGTCGCGCTGGCAGCGGGATCGACGCAGAGCGAGTCGCGCTCGCTCAACGTTTCCGGGCCGACACTCAACGGCATGTTGAGTTTCTCGTCAAACGAAATCGTCTGAAGATGCGGAGCGACCTTCGACGGCTCATCGCTGAGCATCACACCAAAGGCGCGCAAGCCGTCCGCTCGACGACGATCAATGAGTTCGTCAACAGCTTTTAAGAGTACCGGTGTGCCGGTTTCTAAACGTCGCAGAACAACCATCACGACTGGCCGATCTCCGTTGCGGCAGACAAAACAAACCGAACGATTCATCTGTGGGCCAGTGATCGCTCGCACGAAGAACGACGGGACTTCTCTTCCGACTGGCGGCCCAGATTGGAACGAGTTGCTGGATGATTTGTCGACTTCTGATCCGCCAGTTGTTGCCGCAGCAACGGCGTTCGCAACGGTTGTCGGTGCTGCGGCTGTTTCGTCCGCCAGCAACGATGACTCTCGATTCACGCAGCAGGCGGCAGCAATTCCAGCACACAGGGCGACGCTCGCAAGCAACCAGCGATTCATGGTCGGCCCTTTCTGTCCGAAGCTCGTAGTACAAAAGCCCGCGTCCACCGAAACAAGCCAGTGGGTTCAGGGCGATCTCGCCTGATTGAAAGTTCGTTCGACCTACCGGTCTTCCGTCTTGCGATACAGGTCAACGAACTGAGCCTGTTTGATCGGCAGTATGACGGAGATTTTCGCTTTTTCAAAACGGCGACGAGTGTTGCGGCTGCGCTCCCATTCGTCCTGGGTGATTTGACCGTCCTTGTTAACGTCGAGTGAGACAAACGCGACCGCGCCGGGTGAGTTGTCGGTCGCGGAAGACTTCATATCTGCGGCGGGCTTTGCAGGTTCAGTCGGCTTGCTGGCATCGTTCGTTGATGCTGTAGTCGTCGTTGATGCGGATGCCACCGTCTTGGCATCCGCAACCGTCGGGGTCGATTTTGAAATCCCTTTTTTGTCCTTGTCTGCTTTTGCCGGAGGCGGGAGCAATTCGCTCGGAGTCAAGAAGCCGTCACCGTTGCGGTCGAGGTCAAAGAACTTGGCAAACGCGCTGCGTTCCCATTCGTGCAAGGCAATCTGGCCGTCACCGTTTTTGTCTTTGTCGCGATACTCGTCAGGCAAATCTTTCGTGACGCGCGGCTTCGGCTTCTTGTCTTTCTTCGCGCTCTTGCCGGACGACGACTCTTTGCTACTTCCGCTGCTCGAAGAGGAAGAGCTGTCGCGGTCATCGCGCCGACGATCGCGTCGGAAGTCATTCTCAGAAGGCTCTTCGGAACGGCTCATCTCACGACGATCAGACTCGCCACCGGGTTGACGCATCTCGCCAGGAGGTCCGCCGCCACCATCGGGACGACGAAATTGGCCCCCTCCGCCTTGTTCAAACTGTTCACGCAACTTTTGAGAGACACCCTGAAAATCTTGCAGGTTCACGGCTCGCGAGCCGTCGAGTCCGGCGCGGGCATACATGTCTTTGAGGAATCCGGGAAGCTGTTGAATCTCATCGGGATCAAGTAGTCCGTTTTGATTGCGGTCCATGCGCTGAAATGATTCTTCCGGCGTCGGCATTCGCCCGCCAAACCCGCCTCTTCCGCCGCCACCAGGACCACCGCCGCCGAACCCGCCGCGCTGGGCCAGAGCGATCGACTCAAAACCGCCAAAACAAAGAGCGCTGACCATTGCGATCAAGAGAGTTCGCGATCGAAGTGTGGATTGAAGCAGAGCCATCAGGAATCCTCGTTAGTCAGTGGGCGAGATCGTTAAGGCCGAAGGCATTGTTCTTCTGGAGATTGTGGCGTGAACCACGACGCGGAGTGTCGTGCCACAATGTGGCTTCGCCGCGTTAGGATTTGGAACTTACCGGAGTTTACCGCCGAGTGTTGGACATTCATGTTGGCTTCAGGTTGTCTGTGTCAGAGTCACTCGGAAGTTCATCGTCTGTGGTCACCGCTCAAGCTAAGTTTCGGCGGCGTCTGGCTGTCAGCATAGCCGATTATGCCGACAGCTTGCGGACAATCAACACAATTGTCGGGAGATGTTGCGGTGTTGGTCGTAATGACCTTGCCGCTGTCGCGGTGATGGTCGTGAGAGGTTACGAATAATCCCGAAACGTGTCGCATCCTTTGTGAGTATGCGAGTCGACGATGACCGATCCAAGCCGCATGTTGAGTTTTGTTTGCCAAGCCGCTTTGCGGTGCTATTCCGATTGTGCCGGTTGAGAGCCTTCCTATGAAATCCATTTTCCAGCGCAGTGCGTCGTTGCTGGCCGTTGTCGGCGTGTTGCTGACGGCTACGCCGCTGATGGCTCAGCGACCTCAAGGGGGCGGCGGGCCGGGTGGTGGTCGAGGCGGCCTTGGTGGTGGCGGACGTGGTGGATTTGGCGGCGGCGGTTCGTTGGGAATTTTGCAACGAGACACGAACGCCGAAGAACTCAAGCTGACCGACGATCAGAAAGCAAAGATCAAAGAACTGTCCGACAAGCAGCGTGAAGACACACGCATGCGGGACATCGGTAGCAAGATGCGCGACGCGACCGACGATGAGCGAACGGCTCTGCAAACGGAGATGACAAAGCTGACTGAGTCGATCCGTGTGCAAACGGATGCGGACCTCAAACAGATTCTCATGCCGGAGCAGTTCACGCGGTATCGACAGTTGGCGTTGCAACAGCGCGGTGTCAGCGCAATCGGAGACAACGATGTTGCGGGGGAGTTGAAGCTCAGCGAGGAACAACTCGCGAAGTTGAAAGCGATTGCAGAAGAGTCCGACAAACGCCGTCGTGAAATGTTTACGAATGGCGGTGGCTTCGGCGGTGGCGGCGAAGACATGCGGACCAAGATGGAGGAGATGCGGAAAGAGATTGAAGAGAAACGCCTCGCGGTTCTGACAGACGCACAACGCAAGCAGTGGGAAGTTCTGCGTGGTCCGGAGCCGACGCCCGAAGGTGACACGACCAAGACGGACGCGGCGAAAGCGAGTTCCTCAAAAGACGCAGGTTCGCGATTCACTCGACGTTCGGCACCGATCGCAGACGCTGACGCCACAGTGAGCCAGCCGGCAGGAGACAGCAAGCCGACGCGCGTGGCGATCACGTCGTTCGGCAAAGCGGCGGATGAGGCACTCACCGCGAAGGCCGCGAACAGCACGCGCGAAAAGCCGGCAGAAGGTGATGCCGCGAAAACCGCTGAGCAGAAGGAGAAGGTCGATCTGAAAGTCGAAAAACTGACATTTAATTTCCGCTTCGCTCCGTGGGCCGATGTGCTCAAGACGTTCGCAGAACTCGGCGGGCTGACGCTTGATTTGAATGTGATTCCGCCGGGAACGTTCAACTATTTCGACGAGAAAGAATACACGCCGACCGAGGCGCTCGACGTGATCAACGGCTACTTGTTGCAGAAAGGCTTTGTGCTCGTTCGCCGCGATCAGTTCCTCGTTGTGCTGAATGTCGATGATGGCATTCCGCCGAATCTGGTCCCGAACATTCCTCTGGAAGAATTGTCTCAGCACGGTAGGAACGAGTTGCTCAACATCATTTTGCCGGTTGAAGGAATCACCGCTGAAGAGGCGGCTGAAGAGGCGAAAGAATTGATCGGTCCGCAAGGCTCGGTCGTCGCGCTCAAGAAGCTCACGGCGATCAGCGTGACCGATATCGGAACGAACTTGCGACGCATTCAACGGCTTCTTGCCGGAGTGACCGCCAATCCGGGCGATCTCGCGTTCAAGTCGTTCGAGTTGAAACACATCGAAGCGTCCGACGCGGAAAAAACGGTGCGAGAATTGTTTGGTCTGCCGCGTGGCATTGAGTCGGTCAGTGACGGAGTTGTCCCACGAAATCGTGGCGGCGATCCGCGAGATCCACGTGATGATCGCAACCGCGCGCCGACGCCAGTGGCCACGAAAGCCAAGATTCAAGTGGCGATCGACGATCGAACCAACCGTCTACTGATCACGGCCGGCGCGGCGGAAATGAAGATCGTCGATGACACGCTCAAAGCGATCGACGTGGCCGAGGAGGCCGCAACAACTGGGACTCGCAAGCCGCGTAATCGCGAACCGTACTTGCACGTTTACTCGGTCAAAACGGCTGACCCGATGGAAGTCGCGAAGACCTTGAACGTCCTTTATCCCGGTTGCGTCGTCAACGAAGACGGCCGCGCACGTCGCCTGCACATTCACGCATCGTCGGCTCAGCACGAACAAATCGAGCGGACGATCAAGCAGCTTGACGGTGAAGGTGGCGGCAGTACGTCTGTCGCTGTTGTCCCGACCGGTCGCATTGACGCGCTGACCGCGACGACGACGTTGCACATGCTTTTCGTGGGGGAGAAGGACGCCGCTCCGTCGATTCAACCGCATCCGGCCGGTTCGGCGTTGATCGTTCGCGGGACGATGGACCAAGTGAATCAAATCAAGATGTTGCTCACGCAAATGGATCCGAACGCGCTGGCGGGCGAACGTCAAAAAGGGACATTGCGTTCAATCCCGCTCGGAGGTCGCGACGCCGACGAGTTCTCTGACATGATCAAGCAATTCTGGAGCACTCGGCACTCGAACCCGATCATCGTCGTCCCCTCGCAAACGAAGCCAGTCAACGACCTGCGCGTTCCTTCCGCCAAGCCATCGAATGAAGAGAAGCCTCGTTCGCGAGTCGGGCGAACGTCGAGCTCCACTACGGAAACGCCCGCGAGCGAATCAGCGCCGCGTAACGATACGCCGAAAGCTGCTTCACCGAAGAGCGATTCCGCTCCCGCTCCGTCTCGCAAAGTGCGATCGGCGAAAGCGGACGAATCAAAACGGCAGCCGATCAATTCAAAGCCGCTTCGAGGCGACGACGCGAAGCCCGATGCGCGAGCAGCACTCGATCTCACGCCCTCATCTGCGCGAGTCTTCTTGGCCAGTCAAACAGAGAGCGACGTCGAAGCCAACCAGCCGACTGCCAAGGACAACTCGACACCGAAGAAGAAAAAGAAGGCCGCATCTGCGAAGAAGATCGCCAAAAAGAAGAAGCCGGCGACCGTTGATTCATCAAACGAGGTGATGACCGACGACAAGTCACAAACGGAGCGATCTCGCTCAAAAACGGCTGAAGCGGGCGACGTCCGCAGGGGCGAACAGAAGACGACTGAAGGTGGCGGCTCGCCAATTCTAATCGTTCCAAACGGCGGCAATTTGATTCTGAAGTCCGACGACGAAGCGGCACTCGATGAACTCGAGAAGCTGATCGAACTCATGCAAGAAGCGACGCCGTCGAAGTCGCGATGGACCGTCTTTTATCTCCGCTCGGCTGATGCGTCGGAAACCGCTGCGATGCTCGAACGGCTCTTTCCGACAAGCTCGGTCTCGTCCAGCAACGCGAGTTCCAGCGGGATGCTCGGCGAGTTGACCAGCGGCATGGGCTCGATGGGCCGCACGCTGATGAATGCGACGGGATTGAACACGCTCGGCACGAGCTCGCTCACGTTGCGAATCGTTCCCGAAGTCCGCTCAAACGCCTTGTACGTCTCCGGGCCCGCGCATCAAGTCAGCGAGGTCGAGATGATGCTGAAGGTGCTCGATGCGTCGGAACTTCCCGACCAATTGCGTGATCGCGCGCCGCACTTCATCGTGGTCGAACATGCCGAAGTCGAAGAGGTCGCTGCGATTGTTCGCGAGGTCTACAAAGACGATCTCACTCCCGAAGGCCAGCAACCAGGACAAGCTCAGAATCCGTTCGCGATGCTCATGGGGCAGGGTGGCAACAACAACCGAGGCAATCGTGGCGGTCAGCAAGCACCGCGAACAATCAAACTGACGCTCGGGGTCGATTCGCGAACGAATACGCTCATCGTCTCCGCCAGCGAATCGCTCTTCCGTCAGATCGAAGCACTCGTCTTTTCGTTGGATGACGCCGCACGCGATGCGAAACGAACCGTGCGCGTCGTCGATCTCGGCGGAGCGAATCCCGCTGTCGTGCAACAAACGCTCGGTGCGATGTACTCAAAGGTAAAGATCGGCTCATCGAGCAAGAACAAGTCGGGCGGAGCGACACCGAGCAGCGGTTCTGGGTCCTCTTCGTCAGCGACGCCAAGCTTTGGTGCATCGCCATTCATGCCGTTTTCTCCGTTTGGTGGCGGCACCCCAACCGGTGGCAGCGGTGCTCCTCAGTCCGACGCCACACGGAGCTTCTTCGAGCAACGGATGCGCGACCGCATGGGTGGCGGTGGTCCTCCCGGTGGTAGCGGCGGCGGACCTGGCCGTTGATCGGTTGTGCGACTTATCCACGATTTCGCCTTGCGGCAGACTCGCCCGAATTGTTGCACTGAGCTGCCATTCGTTTAACCGCAGGCACGCGCGTTCTCGAAACATGCGTGCCTGGGGCGTGCGGTTAAACAACGAAGTTGCTGCCGAACAACGTAGAAGATCAACCAGTCTCGGAGTGTTTGATGGACATCGGCGATGTGCTTTTGGATCGAGGATTGCTCAGCCTACCGGAACTGGAAAAAGTCCGGCAGCAAACCAACGGCAAGCGTGTGGACCAAGTCGCCGTCGAGCAAGGTTTGCTCACCGAAGAGCAGGCGTTGCGCGCATTGGGCGAAGAACTCGGCATGAAGTTCGTCGAGCTGAAGGACTTCCCGGTCGACCGCGAACTCCTTTCCAAATTTCCGACGACGGCGATCTTCCGACATTCGTTGCTCCCACTGCGGCTCGTCAACGGGCGAGTCGAAGTCGCGACCAGCGACCCATTCGATTTGGAGGCACTCGACGAACTCAGTTCTCTCAGCGGACAGCGGCTCGAACCGGTGCTGGCGCGGCGTGAAGATCTCGTCCGGCTGATCAAGGAACAACTCGGTGTCGGCGGCGACACGATCAATGAACTGGTCGCTCAACGCGGCGACGATGCGGATGCCGACTATCTTGCCGAGGCGGCTCGCGCCGACAGCGAACTGGCGGAGATGGCTCAAGCCGCGTCGGTCATTCGTTTGGTGAATGAGCTGTTGTTGGAAGCACTCGCGCAGCAAGCGAGCGACGTTCACGTCGAGCCGGGTGAGAAAGGTCTGACGGTGCGTTACCGCATCGACGGATTGCTCCGAGTGCAGCCGGTTCCGCAGGAGATTCATTCGTTTTATCGAGCGATCGTCACGCGATTGAAAATCATGGCTCGGCTGAACATCGCCGAAAAGCGGTTGCCGCAAGACGGTCGTATTGAGCTGCGTGTCGCCGGGCGCGAAATCGACGTGCGTATGTCGATCATCCCCATGTTGCACGGCGAAGGAATCGTGCTGCGAATCCTCGACAAGGGCCGCATGGTCTTCAACTTGGCCAGCGTCGGCATGCCCGATGTGATCAAGATCCCGTTCTACAAACTGATCAACATGCCGCACGGCATCGTGCTGGTCACCGGCCCGACCGGCAGCGGTAAATCGACGACGTTGTACAGCGCGCTCAACGAAATCAAAGACCCGACGCTGAAGATCATCACCGTCGAAGATCCTGTCGAATACCACATGGACGGCATCAGCCAGATTCACGTGCATTCTAAGATCGGCCTGACCTTCGCTACCGGTTTGCGGAGCATCTTGCGTCATGATCCAGACGTCATCCTCATCGGTGAAATCCGAGACCACGAAACTGCCGAGAGCGCAATTCAAGCGTCGCTCACTGGTCACTTGGTCTTTAGCACGCTACACACGAACGATGCCGCGAGTGCTTTCACGCGACTCGTCGATATGGGAGTCGAGCCGTACCTCTGCTCCAGCACTGTCGAAGGTGTCGTCGCTCAACGCCTCGTCCGCCGCTTGTGTACCAAGTGTAAAGTCCCCTTCCGTCCGACCGACGAGGACGTTCCCAGCGACTTCCCGCGACCGCTCCCCGAACAGCTCTTCAAACCAGTCGGCTGCCGCGATTGCCGAGACACCGGCTACTCCGGCCGAATCGGTATCTACGAGTTGCTGCACACCAGCGACACCATCCGCCAGCTTTGCATCGAACGCGCCAGCTCGACGCAGATCCGTCACGTGGCTCTGCGCGAAGGGATGATCACGCTCCGCCAGTGCGGCTACATGCGAGTTCTCGACGGCGTCACCAGCGTCGATGAAGTCGCCCGCATTACGAAAGGCGATTTGAGCTAAGAACTTGTCCAAGAACAACTTCGTAGACCGGTTTTCCAAACCGGTCGAAGTGAAGCCCCGGCTTGGAAAACCGGGCTACGAAAACACGGAGTTATTCCTGAACAAATTCCAAGTGGCTTAGCGATCGAAACTCTGAGGAGATTAGTCCCCAAATTGCTCACTCGACACCCGGTGCGCTGCCCGCAAAACACCACGATTGCCCATAAATACCTGACGAAATTAAATGCAAAAGCACAGGCCGAAATCGCAATCGTGGTCGGCTCTCCAAGAATCGCGATCTTACTTCGGCGTCACGATCACTCGGCTGGAGGTGATCTTCACGTCTTGCTTCGGTCGGTCGCCTGAGCCCGTCGCCACAGCACCGATCTTGAGCACGACGTCGAGGCTCGCCTGATCAGCGGTCTTGCCGAAGACGGTGTATTGTCGGTCAAGACTCGACGTTCCCGAGCGACTCAGGCAGACGAAGAACTGCGAACCGGCCGAATTCGGATCGGACGTTCGAGCCATCGACAAGATCCCCGCGTCGTGAAGTGTCGGGTTGAATTCCTGTTTGATCGTGTATCCCGGTCCGCCAGTGCCGGTTCCCTGTGGGCAGCCGACTTGAATCACGAAACCAGAGATGACTCGGTGGAAGATGATGCCGTTGTAAAAGCCAATTTTCGTCAGCCCGATGATGTTCTGGCAGTGGCTCGGAGCGACGTCCGGATACATGTCGAGCAGCATCTTACCCATCGTGGTATCGAACTCGACTTGATAGGTGTTCTTCGAGAAATCCACGTCCTTGAGCGCAGCATCGACTTCAGCACGACGATTGGTTCCAGCCACAGCGGGCTCCCTTCGATTGAGTGAGACGGAATGAAATCATTGAACGCAGTGGCTCATCGTTTGAACGATCCAGCAATGCGGGGCGGGATCGTAGGCAGACCCCTTCCCTTCTGCCAGCATTGCCAACACGAGTCATTCAGACCGATATCAACAACGAAGGTCGGTCGCGTTTTGCAATCTCAACAGCAACCGAGACGCGAAGCGAACTCACACACGCAGGCCGGGGATCGGCTCGTAGTCGGAGAAAATTCGCGCGAGGTCGAACGGGAGGCCGCGTTGCAAGCGAACTTCGCCAAGGTCGAGTAGCGTGTGCATGATCGTGCCGATGAGGTTCTTGATCGTCACCTTCTCGGACAACGGCTCGGACGCATCGCGAGTGGATTGCCCAATGACACGCCCCATCGGCAAGCCACCGCCCGACAACAGCAACGGAGCAAGATTGCCCCAGTGGTCTCGACCGCCGCGATTGTTGATGCGCGGAGTGCGTCCCATCTCGCCACAGCAGACCAGCAGAATCTTGTCGCTCAGGCCGCGAGCTTCCACATCTTCCAAGAACGCGGAAATCGCATGATCGAACGGAACGCCGCAGTACTTCATTCCCTCTTCGACTCCGGCGTTGTTCACGTCGGCGTGATTGTCCCAAACGAAATTGGTGGTGACGGTCACGAAGCGACATCCCGCTTCGCACAAACGCCGCGACAACAACATCAGCTTGCCCAAGGTCTGCGTGTGATCGACATAAAACTTGTGGTTGTTCAACTTCTTGTCGATGTCGTCAGGCCGAATGAGCGGAGCGGTGTCGTAACGGGCGACGACCTTCGGATCTTCTTTGCTCAGGTCGAACGCATCAGCCACGCCTCGTAGGATCGTGTCGAGTGCTTGCTCCTGAAATTTATCAAGCCCATCCGCCTGCCCACGCACGTCGATGGTGCGACGGATGCGGTCGAGTTCCAAACGAAGTTGCCGACGATCGTCCAACCGCTCGCGTGGCAGCGTCAGCTTCAGGCTTTGTTGAAACGGCCCGTCGCTACCGGGCGTGAACGGCGCGTATGCCGAGCCCAACCCACCGGCATCGGTGAATCGCCCGAACCCCGCTTGCATCGGTTGAGCATTCACATCAACGGACTGCGGAAACAACGCCGCATTCATCGGCATCCCGGTTTGAGGATTCACCGTTCCCGCCACACGAGTGAACAACGAACCCAAGTTCGCTTTCAGAGTGTCCTCACTGACGATCGGCTTGATGTCGTGATTGCCGTCCCCCGTCACGAACGAACGCACCACCGAGAGCTTATCAGCCAGTCGAGCCAATTTCGGAAACGTGGCTCCAAACGTGACTCCCGGCAGCGCGGTTTGCACTTCGCCATTGATGCTGTGAATGCCGGTCGGTGCGGTCATCTTGGGATCGAACGTCTCGATCTGACTGGGCCCGCCGTGCATGAACAAGAACACGACCGACTTGTCGGTCATCACCGATTTTCCGACAGCCGACGCCTCCGTCCGGAGGTAATCGCTCAACGTCAGCCCGCCGAGTGACAATCCGCCGATCCGCAGAAAGTCTCGTCGCGAACCACTCCTGCTTGGATCGAGAAAACTCAGCATCAGTTCCATCTCCTCAAACAACAAGTCGCTGTCGAACTGCAATGACGAATCGACCACAACTTATCTGTCATCAACGGAAACGTCCACGAGCCATTTGAAATTGTATCTGGCCATTTCAACTTGCCGTCCAACGAGCCACGTTGCAGAAGGCTTAGGCCACCTGCCGGAAGACACGCGCAGCATTCTCTCGACATCATTCAGGCGGTCGGCCGAGTGATCCGCAAAGCCGCTGGCAAGCCGCTCGGCACGATCGTGATTCCGGTCTTCATCGACGAGTCCGAAGACGCCGACCACGTCCTCTCGCAATCGGCCTTCGAGCCAGTCTGGCAAGTGCTCAAAGCCCTGCGTGTACATGACGATTGGAAACGGCTCGATGGTCTATGTACCCGGCGACGTCGGACGATACATTGGAAGCCAGATGCGAGAATCTGTTTGTCGCCGTCGCCACGAGGTGTCCCATGTCTGCCGTTCTGGATCGAGTGATTTACCTGGATGAGGTCGCTGACTTGTTGGCGACTCGTCCCGCTCGCGACGAGGTTTTGGCATTTCGGCCTTCCGAGGAGGTCGAGACTCGCTTCGCGGAACTGATCGCGAAACAGCGTGCCGAGGGATTGTCCGACGACGAGCAAGAGGAGCTCGAACAATTCCAGCAGACCGAAATGTTGCTGCGATTGTTGAAGGCCCGATTGCGACAAGGTTAGGCCACGCGATGAGCGACTGGATTTCTCTGGAGCTTCGGAACTTCGTCAGGCAGCGTGCTCGTGGACGTTGCGAGTATTGCCAGTTGCACGAGGACGATGTCCGTCATTTTGGGAACGCCCGGTCGAATGCCTTGTGATCGCCAATCCAGACCCAGGTAATCGTGTTGTTTTGCAGAATCCCGACGGCCCGGTGGTTGCGCGTCACGCGCACCGACCAGAATCGAGGATCGTTAAACAACCGATGGAAATGCAAACCGGGATGCTGCAGGTTCGCCATGAACTGCTGATAGGTGTCACGAGCCGCGCGGCGTACCGGCTCGGAGAGTTCGCGGTACAACTTCCAAAACGACGGCAACGTTTGGGAATTCATAATTGATCGAGCTTCAGTGGGCTGGCCTGTCCGGACTGGATTTGTTCCAGGCACTCTTCGGCAAACGACGTGAACGCGGTGCGCGGGCTTTCCTCAGCCAGAATGCTAAGCCAAGGATCGCCTTGAGGCTCGGGAAACACGACCAAGACTTCGACTGGCCCGGTTTCTGGAGGCGGTTCGGCCAGAGTCAACTGACCGTTCTCGTAGGTGGCCTTCATCGCCTTCATGTGAAAAGCTCCGGAATGGGCAAGAGCCTGTCAGCCAACAAGTGGCTCGTCCGCGCAGACTCAACGGACAAAGTGTAGCTCGGTCAGGAGACGGGCCACAACAGCGTCTCTTCAATCCACGGATTGATGACTGGGCATCGCACTTTGAGGTCGTTGGCGGTCGCACCATCGGCCGCACACCGGAAGGGCGCGTGACCGTTGAACTCTTGCAGATGAATCGCCCCGATCTGGTTCAACTTCGGCGACTCCTCTCGGCCGTAGGTCGGTCGTCTCAATCGTGATTCCGGTCTTCATCGACGAGTCCGAAGACGCCGACCACGTCCTCTCGCAATCGGCCTGCCGTGGGAGTTCGGTTGAGTCCCGGTCGAAAGTGACACGAGTTGAGTGATCCAACGCCACTGGCAGTGGCATGAGGCGGGTCAATCCACGTAAACGAACTCATTGAGGTTGAGCAGCGCGCGGCACAGTTCGGTGAGATTGCGTTGCGTGAGAAGACGCTGGCATGCGGCGGATTCAGTCTCTTCGGAAAGACGTTGCAGGGCGAGTTCAAAGGCCCGCCGCACTTGCCGTGACGGTTCGTCGCCGGCTTCGCGTTGGACGCGCTCGGCGAACGCGCGAGCCGCGTCCGCCGCCAGCGGGCTGTTGAGCAACGTCAACGCTTGCGGGGCGACGGTCGAGACCTGGCGACGGGCGCACGGAGTCGAGTTGTCCGGCAGGTCGAACGTCTCCAGCAGCGGAACTCGCGTGTTCCGCTTTTGCACCAGGAAAATGCTGCGCGCGAATTGCTCGGGCTTCGGGGAGGGATACCAGCCTTTCGTCTTCTCCGCGTTATCGTCGAGAAACGCCGGATTGGCATCCAGGATCTCTGGCGGCAGGTCCGGCCAGACCGGCGGGCCGTCCTGTTTCGAAGTGAGCAGACCGCTCACCGCCAGCAGCGAGTCGCGAAGTTGCTCGGCGCTGAGGCGACGGGGCGAGCGCAGCGCGAAGTGCTCCGCATTGAACGTCGGCGACTGCAAATATGTGGCGCTCATCGCGATCTGTCGCACGAGCGTCTTCACAGACCACTTTCGCTGCATGAACTCGCTGGCCAGCCAATCGAGCAGCGCTGCGTCTTCAGGGCGCGAACCGGCCAAACCGAAATCGTTCGGCGTCGCGACGAGCGGCCGGCCCAGCAAACCGTGCCAGACGCGGTTCACGAAGACTCTCGCGGTCAGCGGGTTGTTCGGCTCAGCGATCCAGTTCGCGAGGGTCAGCCGCCGGCCTGTCGTGCTGCGGTTATTCGAGTCTGAGATCGTGGCTGGCTGCGGATCGAATACCGACGGGAAGCCCGGCGCGACCGCATCGCGCGGCGTCTTGTAATCACCCTGAAACAGAACGTGCGTGGCCGCGACGTTGTCGGCGTTGTCCGTCGTCAGCAGGCCGTGAGTCAGCGATCGCCGCTTCTGCTCGATCGCCTGAATCTGCCGTTGCAGTTGTTCGCGTGCGGATTGGTCGGCTTCCGGCAGCGTGTCGAGCTTCTCGCGAAGCGGTTTTTCCTGAGCGTCGAGTTTCTCATTGTGCTTGCGAATCGCGGCTTGCTGGACCGCCAGATCGAGCGGCAGGTCGCCCGCGAACTTCATCGCCGCAAAGAACGCTCGAAAGCGATAATGGTCCGCCTGTGAAAGCGGATCGTACTTGTGATGGTGACAGCGGCAGCAACTCAGCGTCAGGCCGAGGAACGCGCCGGCCGTGGTTTCCGTGACATCCGCCAGCAACTCGGCGCGGCTGCGATCCTGCTCGTCAAACAGGCCGGCGGCGTTGTCGTGCGGGCCAAGCCGCAAATAGCCGGTGGCGATCAGCATGTCCTGCTCGGCGGTCGTGCGCGGCGGGCCGTCAAACAATTCGTCACCGGCAAGCTGCTCGCGGATGAACTGGTCGAACGGCTTGTCCGCGTTGAACGAGCGAATCACGTAATCGCGGAAGCGCCACGCTTGCGGTCGAAACTCGTCCCAGTCGAAGCCGTTGCTGTCGCTGTAACGAACCACGTCGAGCCACTGTCGCGCAAAGTACTCGCCAAATCGCGGGCTGGCCAGCAGCGCGTTCACGAGTGTGGA
Source organism: Planctomycetaceae bacterium (assembly GCA_043738805.1). Lineage (GTDB taxonomy): Bacteria > Planctomycetota > Planctomycetia > Planctomycetales > Planctomycetaceae > SXKJ01. The sequence continues at coordinate 18,401 of JAYUFI010001150.1, forward strand.
GACCGCCTGGTCAGCCCCTGTGTCTCGCACGGACTTCTCAAATTTGGCAACCTGTTCCGGTGTCGGTGGCAGGCCGGTCAGATCGTAGTGCAGTCGCCGCGCGAGCGTCCGCACGTCGGACATCGGCGGAGGCGAAACACCGTCCGCCTCGAATCGCGCGAGGACGAAGCGATCCAAATCATTCTTCATCCAGTCCGTTTGTTTCACCTTCGGGACATCGGGTCGCTGAACCGGTTTGAGCGACCACAAATCCAACCGCTGCCCGCCGAAGATGCCGACGATGGGATTACGCGAATCGGACCACGCATCGCCCAGCCTCTCGCCTTGAGCCAAGGGAGCAATGTCCGCCAGCCGCGCTTGAGGCCACGGAGCACCCTCGCGAATCCAGCGTTCCAACACCGTGACATCCTGGGTAGACAGTTTTTCCTTCGGCGGCATTTTCAGGTCATGGTGCGTGTGCTTCACCGCCCTCAGCAGCAACGACTCGCGCGGCTTGCCGGGCACGAGGGACGGGCCAGAGTCCCCCCCGTCCAACGCCGCTTTGCGGGAATCGAGTCGCAGGCCCCCTTCCACTTTGTCCGGTCCGTGGCACGATACGCACCGCGAAGCAAGCAACGGCTTGACCTTCTCCGCAAAGTGCCGATCCGCTTCGCCCCGCTTCGTCTCGTTCATCTCATCCGCCGACAACGGCATGGCGACGCTGAGTGCGATACCAACGACAAGCTGTTGTACGAATTCATTGAGCCGCGTCATGCCAGCACTCCGGGGATAACTTTGGCACTCCCGGCGACGCCGGTGAGTCGCTCTTGGCGGCCGTTCGCCTCGAAGAACAACTCGTCATTTTTGAGACCCAACGCCGCCAGGATCGTCGCGTGCAGATCGCGGAACGGAGTCGGCCGTTCCACGGCGAGATAGCCCACTTCATCCGTCGCGCCGATGCGTTGGCCGGACTTCACGCCGCCGCCGGCCAGCCAGATCGTGAAGCCCGCCGAGTTGTGATTGCGGCCCAAATCTCCCTGCATCAGCGGCGTGCGGCCGAACTCGCTGGCCCAGATGACCAGCGTCTCATCAAGCAGTCCGCGCTGCTTCAAATCCGCCAACAGCGCGGCCACCGGCTGATCGGTCCAACGCGCGCGGGGCGTGTGGTTGTCTGCCAGCTTCGCGTGCGCGTCCCAGCCGTCTTTGTCCGGCATGTCGTAGAGCTGCACGAATCGCACGCCGCGCTCCACGAGCCGCCGCGCGAGCAAACACTTGCGGCCGAAGCTGCGAGTTCGCTCGTCGTCATGCTGCAAGCCGTAGCTGCGCTGAGTGTACTCGGCCTCTTGTTCCAGGCGGCCGACTTCCAGCGCGCTCGACTGCATACGGTAGGCGAGTTCATAGCTCGCCAGACGCGCGTCGAGTTCCGTGAATCCTGCATGCGTTTCGCGATGCCGCAGATTCAGTTCGCGGATCAAATCCAGCGAGGATCGCTGTCCGTCGGCGAACTCGTCAGGCGGCAGGAGATGCAGGACGGGCGTGCCTTGATCTCGCAAACGAGTCGGCTGAAACGCGGCCGGCAGAAAGCCGTTCGAGTAGTTCGCCGCTCCGCCGAGCGGGCCGGCGTCAAACAGTACCACGTAACTCGGCAAGTCCTGGTTCTCCGAACCGAGACCGTAAGTCGTCCACGATCCGAGGCTCGCCTTGCCGACGCGCACGTCTCCCGTGTGAAGCTGATAGCTGGCCGGAGCATGATTGTTCGACTCGGCCTGCATCGAGTGAACGAAGCACAGGTCATCGACGTGCTGCGCGAGGTGCGGCAGCAACTCGCTGACCCACATGCCGGACTCGCCGTATTGCCGCCATGAGTACGGACTGCCGAGCAATTCGTCTTTGCAGCCATGCGTGACGTTCGCGAACTTCGTGGCTTGCAACGCCTCTCGAATGGACGCAGGCAGCGGCTGGCCATTGAGCCGTTGCAGTTCGGGCTTGTAATCAAAGGTGTCCATCGGCGATGGCCCGCCGACCATGAACAGAAAGATGACGGACTTCGCTCGCGGCACAAAATGCGGCGACCGCGGCGCGAACGGCCGCAACGGATCAATCACCGGCCGTGGACTCGGCGTAGCCGCCCGCAACTCCTGATGCACCAGCGCCTCAAAAGCCAGCGCACCAAACCCCGCGCCAAGCTGGCCAAGAAAACGTCGTCGCGAACTGTCAGAAGGTCTGAGATTCACGAGTCAACTCCTCGGGCGACATACCGCGTGCTAGGAACTTTTTGGGTCATCAGTGGAGCGTTCTCGGAACGACGACTGGGTTGGCGAGAACTATATCTCACCTGCGGAATCGCCACCAAGCCAACAACAGGTCATGGCACCGGGTGCCACGGTCACGGAGTCTGCGACGTGGCCGTGCGAATGAAGCAGAGACGTTGATTGTTGACGGAGCCATGACAGCCACAAGCACGGCCAGCCCGCAGACGGTGTGACCCTGGCCTCCGACATTCGCTCACCGAAGAGCACGGCTCTGTCGAAGACTCCCTGATCGTGGCACCCCGCAGTTCCCTCCACGAGTCGGCAGGGTTCTTGGCCTTGGTCGCAGAGAGGCTGTGAATCAATCGGCCTTGGTGGAACTGACGATTCGCAATGAGTGGTCGATGCAGTTTTGAGTTTCTTTTTTTGACGACG
>JAYUFI010001151.1:0-21061 GCA_043738805.1 Planctomycetaceae bacterium
TCCGGGGGCTGACGCCACCCGGCTCGCCAAGTTGGTACTGGAGTTGGTGGCTAGCTTGAACACGATGCCGGCGAGGACCACGCACGCGAGCGCAGCAATGATGATCACTCGCTGGCGCGTCGTGCTTGTGGCACGCGGTGCTGGTCGCGGCGTGATGATGCTGGTCGTGGGGGTGTCGGTCGCATCAACGTCGCCATCACGCTCCGCGTGATGAGCCGAGCGCGGAGTGGATGTGGATGATTCCTCCGGCGTGGATCTCGCGAACGGCTGCGTGATGTTGAGCGGTGTTGATTCGGAATGGGATGTCGAGGGAGCGTTCGGCTCGTCACGCGGAGCGTGACGGCTACGTTGAACGAACGGCTCCAGCGCTTTTGCGACTTCGGCGGCACTTTGGAAACGGTCTTCCGGTTTCTTGGCGAGTAGGCGGCGGTAGATCGCGTTCAACTCGGCGGGGACTTGCGAACAACGCTCGGTCAGGTCCGGGATCGCTCCATCTACGTGAGCTTTCATGATGTGCAGCATCGAACGAGGCTTGTCGCTCGCATAGGGAGCCTTGCCCGTCAGCACAAAGAACAACGTGCAGCCCAGCGAGTACAAATCCGCTCGCGCATCGACCGTGTGCGTGTCATCCCACTGTTCCGGAGCCATGTAGTCCGGCGTGCCGAGCACTTGCCCCGATGACGTCAGACCGGCACTCGCGTCATCGTGCTCAGCCAATCGAGCGAGGCCGAGATCGAGGATTTTGATGTTCGTAGTTCCGCCTTCAGGCGGTGCGGTTCCGTCGGACCGCCTGAAGGCGGGACTACAAACCAGCAGATTGCTCGGCTTGATGTCGCGATGGACGAGGCCATGCTCGTGAGCGTGTTGCAAACCGAAGGCGGCTTGTTGAATGGCGAGACAAGCCACCTCGACCGACAGCGGGCCGTGCTCTTTGACCCATTGCGACAGGTCGGTCCCCTCGATGTATTCCATCACGAGGAAATGCGTGCCATTGAACTCGCCTGCATCCATCGCTCGCACAATGTGCGGATGATCGAGTGCCCCGACCGCTTCCATTTCTCGCTCAAACCGCGCGATCAACGAGGGGGACTTCATCATTTCCGGCGGCAAAACTTTTACCGCCACCGACTTCTTGAGCTTGGTATGCCGCGCTTCGTAAACGGCTCCCATGCCACCTTGCCCCAGCTTCCGCACAATCTGATACGGTCCCAGCCGCGAGCCAATCGAAACTGCTCCAGGACGAGAGGCGCTCAGCTCCAACCCCTCGTTCCCGACTTCGGAAAGTATCTTCTGCAAGAACGTGTTCTGGTTCGAGTCCGCCGCCACATTCGAATCGGGAACAGCGTCAGTCCCCGACGATGGATGACTCTCCGAAGAGGGCGGCACAATTCCGTCACGTTCAGCCATTCGCAGAATCTCCCTCACCGCCTACTGAACAACATAGTGAAGCACGATCTTCTCGTGCTTCAACCCCGAACTACCGGGCTCTGTCTCAGCCAAAGTTTCGGGTGGCGTTTCGCTGGGGGCTCGCGTTGCTCGACCCCAGCCACCCAACCCGAAATTCAAGAAGTGACGAAGGACTCGTCTGCCCAAAACGTATCCGACATTCTTCCACGGACTATGTACAAACAGGATCACGAGTCGTCCACTTTCATGACGGAAGGACGCCTGCGAACTGAACGGCATCTTAACCGTGCTCCGGTCGAACCCAATGGCCGCTACGACCGCCGGATTTTTCGAGAAGTTCGATGGGGCCAATCGACATGGCTCGATCAACTGCTTTGCACATGTCGTAGATCGTGAGCGCGGCGATGCTCACGGCGGTGAGCGCTTCCATTTCGACGCCGGTGCGACCATGCAGTGTGACGGTCGATTCGATCTTCACGGTTGAATCATCGACGATCTCGAACTCAACCTTCGCGCTGTCGAGACCCAGCGAGTGGCACAGCGGGATGAGTTCGTCGGTGCGTTTGGTGGCCATGATCCCTGCCAGCCGAGCGACCTCGAAGACGTCTCCCTTCGACACTTGTCGATTGCGGATGAGCTCCAACGTTGCCGGCTGCATCTTCACAAAGCCGACCGCGCGAGCCAGTCGCAACGTGATCTCTTTCGAGCCGACATCCACCATGCGGCTCGCGCCAGATTCGTCAAAGTGCGTCAGGTGGGACATTTGAAGTCAACTTCTTCGAGGAGTGGCTAAGATTGGTTCTATACCTCGCGCGGTCTTCGATGAGAGTTTTGTCCAATCGTTTAACCGCACGTCGCAGGCACACGCGCTTTGAAACGCGCGTGCCTGCGGCGTGCGGTTAAACATCTCATTCAAGACCGCGTGAGGTATAAAGTAGCCGAACACCGCCGGTAAGGGATGACCGCAGAGAACCCTCGCTGGCGCGTTGAGCTAGTGTGGCACGACGCGCCGCGTGGTGATTCATTCGCGACGCGGAGCGTCGCGCCACATTATTCGGCAGCGGCTTCCAACTTGATCGCCGTTGTCTTTCCGTCGGCGGAGACTTTCATCGGAATGCTCCAACGCACCGTCTTGATTTTGCAAACGCCACCAACACCGTCACGGCAATAGGAGAACGTCAGCGAAAGGAACAACATCGCGTCACCTTCCTGCTTGGAGAGCGGAACGCTGAAGGCGGCGACATTTTCCTTGACCTCGGCGGCCTTGCGGGATTTGAGTTGCTCGGCGGCGACGAGGCTTTGTTCGCCGGTCGCCTCCAACTTGTAAGTCACCTTCGCCAGCTTGTTGAGCTTGTAGCCTTCAGGCAGTTTGAAGCGGACATCGAAATTCAATGCGTCGCCACTGGCGAGGCTTTGAGCGGGCAGAGCAATCACTTCTTTGCCATCAGTCGCATCGTCAACATCCTTCGGCGGAGGGGGCGGCTGCAAGCCGTCGATCTTCAGTTCGCTCACTTCGCCCGATGGCAACGTTGCGACCAAGATGCGGTGATTGTTCGTGTCAGCGATGAAGAGCTTGTTCTTCACGGCTGAAAGACCCGCAGGCTCAGACAACTTTACGGGATCCAAACTGGCTCCCGATTTGCCGGTGCCAAGCAGGGTCGTCACTTTGCGGTTGGTGAGATCGACGCGCTTCACCTTGTGGTTGTAGCTGTCGGCGACGAAGAGCGAGCCTTCGTGAAATAACACGTCGAGCGGATGTTGAAAGCGAGCCTTGCCACCCACTTCATCAATGTCGCCGAAGGCAAACAACGTTTGACCTTGAGGCAAGTCGGATGCTCCCGCGACCGTCGTCACCTCGCCTTTCGAGCCGAGCGTCACTTTGCGAATGGACGATCCTTCACTGTCGGCGACGAACAGCGTCTTGCCGTTACCGACCGAGATGCCGGACGGCTGCGCAAACGCGGATTCGGACAGTGGACCGTTCAAGATGTCTTCGCGACCGCTACCAGCGAACACAGTGATTTCATCCGAACCAATCTCATGGGAAAACAACTGATGCGGCCCGGCCATCGCGATGTACAACGTGCCGTCAATGTGCGAGATCGCCCACGGACTATTGAGCGCTGTCTTGCGCAGCAATCCGCCTCGGTCGCGGAACTGCGCTTGTTTCCCCGTTCCCGCGAGCGTCGTGACCTTCTTGGCCTTCAAGTCCACGACGCGCAGCATGTGATTCTCGGTATCAGCCACATACAAATTGTCGCCGACGAGAGCTGTCCCCTGCGGACGGAAGAACGTTGCCTTCTTGAAATCGCCGTCACTTGTCCCTGCCGCGCCGCTGCCGATCACGTCGAGAAGTTTTCCTTCCAACGAAGTGACAACAATCCGATTGTGATTGCTGTCAGTGATAAACAGCCGGTTCGAGGCTTCGTCGGCCAAGACCTTGCCGGGAAATCGGAGCGGTCCCGGCTTGACTCGGCTTCGTTCGAGATCGAACTGCACCGGAGTTTCGTCCAATGTTCCTTTCGCGCGGTGATAGGCGATCAACTTCGCGATGACCTCATCGAGCAGTTCACGATTTCCTTCTCCCGAGGCGACGCCGCAGAAGTAACCTTCAGGGTCGATGAGTCCGATCGTTGGCCACGCGCGCACGCCGAAGCTGCGCCAGATTTTCATTTCGGCATCGTTGACGATCGGATGCTCAATCTCGTATCGCATCGCAGCTCGGCGGATGTTTTCCGAATCCTTCTCATTGTCGAACTTCGCCGAGTGGACACCGATGACGATCAATTCTTTCGGGTACTTGTGTTCGAGGAATTTCAAATCCGGCAGGATGTGCATGCAGTTGATGCAGCAAAAGGTCCAGAAGTCGAGCAGCACGACTTTGCCGCGCAGGTCTTTCAGCTCGATCTCGCCCGAGGTGTTCAGCCATTCGACGCCGCCGGAGAGTTCGTCGCCGGAGAGCTTAAACCGATTTGGAAACGGATTTTCGAGGCCCTTTTTTTCCGCCGCGTTTTCCTTGTCGTCGTCTTTGGCGTCAGCGGTTGTCTTCTTGGCCGCTGGCTTTGTCTCTTTCCTGGACGACTTATCGGGCTTCGCATCCGACTTCTCGTCAGCAGCAATCAAGTTGTTCTCTAACAACAGCGACGGCACGCGCGGCCGACTCAGCCACGAGAGGCTGATCGCCAGACAAGCCAGCACCAGCAATCCGAAAATCGGCCAGCGTGACGAGGTTCGGTGAGACACAGGTGCGGTGGGCGAGACGATGGACTGATCTGACATCATGAACTCCTTCGGCGGGAATCAAGTTCGCGTCGTGACAGGAATGCCGACGCCATCCAAGCGGGTCGAAAGCATCCAAGTCACTCCGCAGGTCGTCAAGTCGCAGCAACTCGCGGATCATGACTCAGGCGGAGTTGTTTGGGATTTGCCCACAGAATACACGGAAAAACACGGAAGGAACGGCGAGGACTTGTCTGGCGAATTGAAAGGGTCAGCACGCAGTCGTAAACTCCCTTCGCAATTGGACAGATCGTCGCACCAGTCGTGTCGTGCGGAAACGCCGCACGTGAAGGGTCACCACAATGGTCAGTATGCCTCGGCGAATCATTGAGAGAACAACATACGGCGCTCGTCGTCAAAGCGTTCTGAGTCTGCTGTGTTGGCTGTTGTCTGGAGTCTTTCTGGCCAGCACTTCAGCATCAGCACAGGACAACAAAGACGGCAAAAAAGAAAAGCCGGTCGAAGAAAAAACGATCTATTCAGCGGCTGATGGCTGGCCACTCAAGCTGACTTACTACAGATCGACCGAAGGAAAAGATGCGGCGGTCGTCATCTTGCTGCACGCCAAGAACGAGAGCCGTATGGTCTGGACCGCGAAAGATGGCTTCGCGGAAACGCTGCATAAGCGCGGCTTCGCCGTCATTGCTCTCGATCTGCGGAAGCATGGTCAAAGCAAAGACAAAGACGGGACGACTGAAGAAGAGACCAAGAAGGCGACGACGTCCACCGGCACAGACAAGGACAAGTCATCCAAGAAAGCGTCCGGCAGCGGTGATCTGAAGCCTGCCGATTACGTCGGGATGATCGGCGACCTGGAAGCGGTGAAAAAAATGATTTACGAGGAACACCAAAAAGGACACCTCAACATGCGCAAGACAGCGATCGTCGCTCCGGCCATGAGCGCCGCGATCGCCATTGCCTTCACGGCGAACGATTGGAGCAAGAAGCCGTATGACGACGCTTCGACGCTTGCCGCGCGAACTCCGCGTGGTCAAGACGTGCAGGCCCTCGTGCTGTTATCACCCGACTCCGCTTTGCCCGGTGTCGTGGCCACTCAAGTTGCACCGGCTCTCAGGCAGTTGCCGATTTCTTCATTGGTCGTCGTGGGCAAGAACGATCCTCATGACAAGGACCAAGCCAAGAAGCTGTTTCAGCAACTTGGTGGCGACCCCGCCAAAACGGGTGCGGCGAAGAAGGCCGATGCCAAGAAAGAAAAAGGCAAAGAAAAAGAAGCCGACGCCAAAGAAGAAAAGTTGCGGCACTATTTCATCCCACTCGATGCCAAGCTCCGTGGCACAGAATTGCTCGGCAAGAAACTCGGACTCGAAGAAGCGATGGCCAACTTCTTGAAAGAGAACCTTCAGGAACTCAAAAGCCCCTTCTACGAATGGCGCGACCGTCAATCACGCTTGGCGGATTGAGGCTGATTGCCGAGTCGCCGAATGCTGAATATCACGGATGCTGGCTCACGAACTCAACGATCTTGGGAGCTGTTTCATGAAGCTTTCGCCCTTCCCACCATCGTCAGTTTCACGTCGTCGCTCACTGCAATCGTTGGCTTGTGGCTTCGGGCATCTCGCGTTGACCGGGCTTGCTCAGCAGGCCGGGGCTGCGGCGAATCCGCTGATGCCGAAGTTAGGGCATCATGTGGCTCGCGCGAAGCGGGTGATTTTTCTCTTCATGGCCGGTGGAGTGAGCCAAGTCGATTCGTTCGATTACAAGCCGACGCTCGACAAGTTTGATGGGCAGATGCGGGAGTTCGATGACGCTCGAACGCTGGCCAAGACCGGGAAGATCGTGCAACATCGAGTGATGAAGTCGCTGTGGAAGTTCCGGCAGTACGGCGAGTCGGGCCGCTGGGCTTCGGAGTTGTTCCCGCACACCGCCGAGCATGTCGATGACGTGTGCTTCATTCACAGCATGCACACCGAAGGAGTCGCTCATGGGCCGGCGACGTTGTTCCTGCACACAGGGTCGACCAACTTCATTCGACCGTCGATGGGTGCGTGGATCAGTTACGGGCTCGGCACGGAGAGTCAGAACTTGCCGGGGTTCGTTTCGATTTGTCCGGCGATCGCGAACGGCGGGCCGCGTAACTTCGGGACGGCGTTCCTGCCCCCGGTCTATCAAGGGACGGCAATCGGCCGAGCCGGTATCCCGGCGGCGGAAGCTCGCGTGAAGTATCTCAGCAACGAACGGCTTTCTTCCGCCGAGCAGCGCGAAGGCTTCGATCTGCTGCAAGCGTTGAACGCCGAACAGATCGCTCGGCACTCCGGCGACACCGAGATGCAAGCGGTGCTCGATTCATTCGAGCTGGGCTTCCGGATGCAGAACCACGCTCCCACGATCTTCGATCTGTCGCAAGAATCCAAAGAGACACAAACGCTGTACGGCATCGGCGACAAGACGACCGACGACTTCGGACGCCAATGCTTGATGGCTCGACGCTTGGCCGAGTCGGGCGTGCGATACATCCAAGTGAATTACAGCGATAACTCGGCGAACCCCGCGTGGGATCAGCACAGCAACATGCCCAAACATGCCGACCATGCGAAGGCGGTTGACCTGCCGATCTCCGGTTTGCTGACGGACCTCAAGCAACGCGGTCTGCTCGATGACACGATCGTTTGGTGGGGCGGCGAGTTCGGCCGCACGCCCTACGCCGAAAAGAACGGCACCGGCCGGGACCACAATCCCGGCGGCTTCACCTCATGGCTGGCCGGCGGCGGCGTGAAGCCCGGTATCGCTTACGGCGAGACCGACGAGTTCGGCCATCACGCGGTGCAAGACAAAGTCCACATGCACGACCTGCACGCGACGATCCTGCATCAGCTCGGCCTGAACCACGAACGCTTGACGTATAAGTTCGCGGGCCGAAATTTCCGTCTGACCGACGTCGCCGGGCGCGTGGTCAACGAAGTTCTGGTGTAAGCGAGACCTTTCCTGACTCCCCTGGAATTTAGTACGACGCGCCAGCGAGTGATGACAAGAGGTGGTGACCGGGACCACTCGCTTGTGCGTCGTGTGGGCATGACTTTGGGAAGTTATTTCGTCCCTGTTCTTCACGAGGGTTTCCATGCTCGGTCCGTCCATCGAAAATGAAGTGTCGGTGCAACAAGAAGCGTTGCAGCAGTTCGTCGAGTCCGGTCAGCATCAGCAGCACATTTATGGGCTGCAATGGGGCGATCCGCGTCAGGATCGGCATTTGCGAGATGTTGTCGAACAAGCGATTGACCCGTATGTGACATCGAGCAACGGAACCATTCTGGAGATCGGTGCGGGCGGAGGGCGCTGGAGCCGCGAACTCATTGGGCGAGTGGCGCGACTGATTCTCGTCGATGGCGAGCCGTTGTTTGAACAGGCCATTCGACGGCATTCGGACTGTCGCAAGATTGAGTTTGTCGTCTCTCCCGATGGAGCGTTGCCGACGATCGCGGATGCCTCTGTCGATTTCGTTTTCACCTTCGACACGTTCGTACATTTTCACAACGATCTCTTCGATCGTTATGTCGCGTCGATCGGTCGCATCCTCAAGCCGGGTGGATTTCTGACGCTGCACTATGCACACCACTACACAGACTTGCCCGATCACAACGCGGACCACTTCAACTATCGCGATGATGAAGCGGTTGCGGACCTGTTGGCGCAGCATCAACTCCGTCTGACCGGTCGGCATCTCGACTTCAAGATGGGTTGGGGATCGAAGCTCGTCGTGGCGAAAAAAGGTTGGTAACGCAACTGCGTCCGATTCGCGAAAAGCACGTTCGTCGTCTCTTTCAGATCAGTACGTCGCGCAGCACGTGCCCATGCACGTCAGTCAGGCGGCGTTCGATACCGTTGTGATAGAAACTGAGGCGTTCGTGATTGAGGCCCAACAGGTGCAGGATCGTGGCATGAAGGTCATAGATCGTCGCGATGTTCTGGACCGCTTGATGACCGAATTCGTCGGTTGCACCGTAAGAGAACGGAGCTTTCACGCCAGCGCCGGAAAGCCACACGGTGAAGCCTTTGGGATTATGGTCGCGGCCGTTCGCTCCCTTTTGAAACGTGGGCATGCGACCGAATTCAGTGACCCACGCGACAAGCGTATCTTCGAGCAGACCGCGCTGTTTCAAGTCGCGTAACAACGCGGCGCAGGGTTGATCGAGGATCGGGCCGTGAACGCTGTATTGCTCTTTGATCGTTTTGTGCCCGTCCCAATTGCCGACACCTTCGCCCATCGCATAAGAGCCGTTGAAGAGTTGCACAAAGCGAACGCCACGCTCGATCAGCCGCCGTGCGAGCAAACAGTTCCGCGCGAATCCCGCTTTGTTCTTGTTCTCGTCTTGAGTGCCATACGACTTGTGTGTGTCGAGCGACTCACTCGACAAGTCCGCAACAGCAGCGGCACTGAGCTGCATCTTCGCGGCAAGTTCATAGCTCGCGATCCGAGCGAGCAACTCTGAATCGCCCGGATGTTGTTCGAGGTGTTTGGCATTGAGTCGTTTGAGAAAATCGCGCGTCGAGCGATCGGTCGCTTCGGAAATCTCTGACGGACGACGGAGATTCGGGATCGGCTTGTCGGCGGTGAACGGCGTTCCTTGAAACGATGCGGGGAGGAATTTTGAATTCCAGTGGCTCGGCCCAATCTGCGGAACGCCGCGCGGGTCGGGGATTGCGACGAATGCCGGAAGGTCAGAACTCTCGCAGCCGAGCGCATAACTCACCCAGCAGCCGATTCCCGGAAAGCCGTCCAAGATGAAGCCGGTACTCATCTGATTTTCGGCGGGACCGTGCGTATTGGATTTGGCCGTCATCGAATGAATGAAACACATCTCGTCGGCGAGTTTCGCAAGATTCGGCAACAGATCGCTGACCATCTTGCCGGATTCGCCGCGTGGTCGGAACGGCCAAATTGGTTTGATCAGATTGCCGTTCTCGCCTTGAAACGTGATGAGTTTGTCGGAACCGGGCATTGGCGTGTCGTGACGTCTGATGAGTTCCGGTTTGTAGTCGAACGTGTCAATGTGACTGACCGCTCCGGAACAGAAGATGAGCAACACCCGATTCGCTCGCGGCGCGAAATGCGGCTGCCGCGCGGCATACGGAGTCTCCGGTTTGATGAGCGGACGAATCGGCGATTTGTCATTGCTGATTGCCGCCGTCTCAGTCGCCGTCGTTCGGTCACCTAACAATCCGTGTGTCGCGAACAGCGATGTCAGTGCAAGCCCGCTCAAGCCTTGAGCCGAATCGCTCAAGAAGCGGCGTCGGTCGAGCAATCTCAAACCTGAAATGGAAAGCGGCGTGTTTGTCATGGCGGCTACTCATACAGAGCTTCAAGTTCGCGTTCGTACTTCGCGAGAATGTGACGGCGGCGAACCTTCATCGTCGCAGTGAGTTCGCCATCGGCTTGTTGAAACGGTCGTTCCAACAGCAAACATTTTTTGACACGCTCTGGCTGACTGACCGCCTGCATGACGTCATTGATGCGCGACTGAATGAAGTCGATGAGCTTGTTGCCTTGCAGAAATCCTCGTTCGACCGACCAGTCGCAGCCCAACTTTTGAGCTTCTTGTTTCAACAATTTTTCATTGGGCACAATCAGGGCGCTGATGAAGTGCCGACCGTCTCCGTAAACGACTGCCTGATCAATATACGGATCGCTGACAAGCAACCGTTCGAGTTCGCTCGGAGCGATGTTCTTTCCTGCCGACGTAACGAAGAGGTCTTTTTTGCGATCGGTGATTGTCAGAAAGCCATCGTCATCCAGCGTGCCGACATCGCCGGTCAGCAACCAACCGTCACGGATCGTCTCAGCGGTCGCTGTCGGGTTCTTCCAATAACCCAGCATGACCTGCGGGCCGCGAGTCAGAATCTCGCCATCGTCAGCGATGCGAACTTCGACATCCTCAATCACCCGGCCGACCGTCCCGATCCGACACGATTCTCGCGAGTTGAACGCGATGACTGGCGAGCTTTCCGTTAGTCCATATCCTTCGAGTAACGAGAGTCCCGCCGCAAAGAACGCTTCGCAAACATGCCTCGGCAGCGGTGCGCCACCGGACGTCAGTTGCTTGATATGAGGTCCGAATAAATCACGCAACTTCGTTGCTTGTTCGTCAGCGGGTGACGCTTTGATGTTGTTCCAGACCTTCTCATAAAATCTCGGCACGGCGGTGAGCCACGTTGGCTGAATCTCCGCCAGATCATCAACCAGAGTGTCGAGCGACTCGGCCAGCGCGACCGTGATCCCGGCCCACGTCGTGAGATAATGATCGACCGTCCGAGCATAAATGTGGCTGTACGGCAGCCAGCTCAGCAACACATCGTCGGGGGCCAGGAAGGAAATTTTCCCCGTCGCCACCGCGTTAGAAACCAAGTTGTGGTGTGAGAGCATCACTCCCTTCGGATGACCTGTCGTACCGCTGGTGTAGATGATCGTCGCCAAATCATCCGCCTGAATCGCCGCCTCACGTTGGGCAATCTCTGCGACGGCTGCGGCTCCCGCTCGATGGCCGCCGTCTTTGAGTTCTTCCCAACTGAGTACCGTCAACGAACAACCCTCCGGCACGTTGATCGGCTCAAAGGAAACCATGAACTCCAGCGTTGGCAATGAAGGGAGCGACGCGAAAACTTTGTCCGCTTGGCATTGGCCGTTGACGAAGATGCCTCGGCTCTCGCTGTGGTTCGCTTGGTATTCGACCTGTGCGGTCGCGAGCGGCGCGTGCAACGGAACGTCAGCCGCTCCTGTACTCAATACCGCATGATCGGCAATGAACCACTCAACTCGATTCTCACTCAAAATGGCGACATGATCACCGGCCAACACACCGAGCGAAATTAAACCTGCCGCCGCGAGATCCGCTTGTTGACGATAGTCCGTCCAAGTGAGATCGCGATACGTTCCTTGCTGCTTGTATCTCAAAGCAGTCTGTGGTCCGAGTCGCTTCGCTGTCTCGCGATGCAAGTCGCAAAGGTGACGATCACTCATCGACACGTCTCTTCTCGGTTCTGCGTGGTGGCACCAATTAACGCCTGAGAATGCCCAATTGGTGCTTGGTTACGAGGAGCACAATGCAAAGACAGTATGAGTTTTGGGAGAAATCTGAAAGACGCAACGACGAACAATTTCGACGGGATGTCCCCGCTCTGTCGGCTGAGTTGAACTCGTCTTTCCGCGTTGGTTGGCATTGGCCTACCATCCACTGCTTGATTGAGGACCGAAGTCGTGTGCCGTTGATTTGTATTCGCGGCTTGGGCTCGGTGACTTATTCAGGGGAAGGAATCCCATGCGGACGATTGCGATCATGAATCAAAAAGGGGGCGTCGGAAAGACGACCACCAGCGTGAATTTAGCCGCCGGATTGGCCGCTCGCGGACGCAAAGTCTGTGTCATTGATCTCGATCCACAAGGTCACGCTTCGATGCACTTGGGAGTCGAAGTGACCGGTCAGATGCCGACCGTTTACCAAGTGTTTGCTGGTGAAAAGACGCTGGTCGATGTGCGACATCTCGTCTCGCCGAACCTGTGGGTTGTTCCGGCCAACGTCGATTTGGCCGCAATCGAAGTTGAGTTGGCGAACATGCCCGATCGCGAGTTGATCCTGCGCGGCGCGATTCAACAACTCGTGCAAGCAGAGCCAATCGACTACATCGTCATGGACTGCCCGCCGTCGCTCGGCGTGTTGACGATCAATGCGTTGACTGCGGTCAAGGAAGTGATGATCCCGTTGCAACCACACTTCTTTGCGTTGCAAGGACTGTCTCGTTTACTGGAAACAACCGCGCGCGTGACTCGGCGATTGAATCGCGATTTGAAGGTGAGTGGCGTCGCGATCTGCTTGTTTGAAACGGGGACACGCTTAGCCGGAGACGTGATCGCGGACCTGACGAATTTCCTGCGACAAAGCGATCCACAAACTCCGTGGGCGAACGCCAAAGTGTTTCAAACGAAGGTTCGTCGCAACATCAAACTGGCCGAAGCGCCAAGCTTTGGACAGTCGATCTTTGAGTACGAACCGAAGTCTGCTGGGGCTCAGGATTACTCGTCGATGGTCGAAGAAGTGCTCGCTATGGAAGCTGCGGCGACCAATTCCGAGGCCGCCTAGCCACCATCTGTCGTCGGCAGACTTCGCCCTGCGCCGCGCCAGCACTCCACGTGGTTGATGGTGGGCCGAGTAGTCACGTTCGTGAATACAGCTCCGTTGTACCAATCCCGAACAGATCGCCGGAACGCCGATCAAACAGCCCGCGACAGTGGGAGGACTCGTCATCGCAGCGTTCCAAATGACGGCGACTTACGAGCAAACTGCAAAATTCTTCACGTCCCACGCTGTGTTGAACAACCTTGCCCGAAAATTGTCGGAGCACCAGTTGTTGCGATGAGAGGCCAGAATCCGAGAGGAAGTCCATTGGAAGCGCTCCTGAGATTGGTAGGGAGGCACATCAGTTTGACTCCTTCAAGTCCAAGCTTCCTGCAAAAGTGGTGACGCTGATGTTGAGGCAGCTTTTACCAAGTTGTTGCATCATCCACACTCATCTCGAAATCAGATTTAACAATTCGCGGACCTACCCAAGGGGCTGAGTTAGCGAATAATCTTGCGACGTTGAGTAGTTCGTCCTTTTGATTGGCCGAACAAAGCCGCGTATTGAGTTTAGGGGAGTTCGCCGTGAGGTCTCGGAGATTTCAGGTCGCCGACAGAATCGTCTATCGAAAGACAAAATCCAGTGAGCATCCCGGCCAGCGAGCGCGATTGATCGCTCCCGCCTCGCATGGCGATCTGTATTCGTATTGCGTGGATAAATTTTGGGTCGTGGCATCCGTCTTTCCCGACGGGACATTGCTGGCGAAAACTCGTCGTGGCAAAGTTCATCGATTGAACAAAGATGACCCGAACCTACGGCACGCGACCCTGCTCGAATCAATTTTCAATCGTTCGGTCTTCCCATCGTCCATCGCCATCTCCGAAACCGTCACTGCATAGTCAGTACGAAACTGGACGGTCGAGAACTCAACGCGGCGTGCTTGATAGATATGGCTCGTTGTGTGTTTTCGAAAGCTGTATCCGGCGGCCGTTTGTCCGGGCTCCTTGGTATTTGCTTTTGGGACGCAAACGGACGGATTCATTTGCCGGATAATTGGGTACGTCAAGGCGTCATTCACAAACATTTCACGTTGCACACGTCGAAAGTTTTTGGCGTTCAGACAAGATGCCGCCGACGCCTAAATCGGTGTCACTCAGCTCGGAGCCCCCGGGGACAGTCCCTCTCGGACAATGCAACATGATCGACACTTTCGATGTGATCGAGGCGGACTGTCCCCAGTTTTCTGCTCAATCCGAGCGAACCGATCGAGTGGTCAACGACGAACTTCGGACACTCTTTGAACCGCCGCCAAGTCCGTTGACGCTGCGGCAGCTTAAGACGCATGATTTTCGAGTCTCGTCGGAAACACGATCTTCTGCCGTTGCCCGCGCGTTCGATCAGCGATCTGATCTTCCAGGCGTTTTGATTTGCGAAGATGACGAATTACTCGGCGTCGTTTCTCGTGCTCAATTTCAAGAGCAGTTGAGTCATCCGTTCGGAGTCGAGCTGTTCCTACAGCGTCCGATCTCTGATTTGTTGGATCAACTGGACGGCGACTTGTTGGTCTTACCCGCCGCTTGCGGAATCGCCGAAGCAACTCAGTTCGCCTTAAGACGCGTTCCGCGAGCTGTCTATGAGCCACTCGCTGTCGATGACGGCGGTTGCCTTTCGTTGCTTGATATTCACACGCTGTTGTTGGCACAGACCCGATTGTTGGCTGAAGCTAACGAGACCATTCAACAGCAGAAGGAAGAAGCCGAAGCGGCGAATCGAGCCAAGAGCCAGTTCTTGGCGA
Organism: Planctomycetaceae bacterium; assembly: GCA_043738805.1. Lineage (GTDB taxonomy): Bacteria > Planctomycetota > Planctomycetia > Planctomycetales > Planctomycetaceae > SXKJ01. Next base: position 14,546 of record JAYUFI010001151.1, read on the forward strand.
ACATGAGCCATGAAATTCGGACACCGCTGACGGCCATTTTGGGCTTCGCGGAGAACTTGCTGGACTTCGGCACAAACGCAGCGGAGCGTTCCGCCGCAGCGGAAACAATTCATCGCAACGGCGAGCACTTGCTGCATGTCATCAACGACATTCTGGATCTCTCCAAGATCGAAGCGGGAAAACTCGATGTTGAACTGATTCCTGTTTCGCCAGTGGCTCTCCTCGCTGAGATCATGTCCGTGATGAGAGTACGCGCGGATGCGAAGCAACTGCCGCTCGTGCTGAAATACCTCAGCTCAATGCCCGATCATGTACGAACTGATCCGACTCGGTTGCGTCAAATTTTGATCAACCTGATCGGCAACGCGATCAAGTTCACGGCGGAAGGTCGAGTTGAACTGCATGTCGAATGTATTCAAAGCAGTGGGCCTGGCGATGTCGCTCGACTGCGGTTGTCGATCATCGACACGGGCATCGGCTTGTCTGATGACCAGACGCAAAAGCTTTTTCAGCCGTTCATGCAGGCGGATGGATCGACGACGCGACGCTTTGGTGGCACTGGTTTGGGTCTCTCCATCAGCCGCCGATTGGCGCGTATGCTGGGAGGCGATGTGACCGTATCCAGTCAGCCGGGTCGTGGCAGTACGTTTGTCATCGTGATCCAAACCGGGCCGTTGAGCCAAGCAATCTGGTGCCAAAACCCCAGCGAGGCGATCACACCGCTGGCCTGCCGCGAGCTGAGTAGTCCCGTTCGAGACATTCACTTGCCGTGTCGCATCTTGTTGGCAGAGGACAGTCCAGACAATCAACGATTGATCTCTGCATTGCTGAAAAAGAGTGGTGCCGAAGTCGTACTAGCCAACAACGGCGAGATCGCCGTTTCGCTCGTGTGGCAAGAGTTCCGTCGCGGCCATCCTTTTGACGTCGTGTTGATGGATATGCAGATGCCGGTCCTCGACGGCTACTCGGCCACGAAGAAGCTACGCTCGATGGGCTACTTGGAGCCGATCGTCGCGCTGACGGCAAACGCGATGCGCGGCGATCGCCAGCAATGTCTGGATGCAGGCTGCGATGACTACGCGACGAAGCCGATTCAACGACTTGAACTGCTGCGGACAATTGCCAGTTTCCTGCCGGAACGTAAGCAGGACTTGGTGACCAATTCGGATGTCGCAATCGACCGGTTCTCGAATTCGCAGGCTTCGGTCACCGTCACGGTCGACGTTGACCTCGTTCTGACAAACAAAACGCAGGCGCTGGAATGGATGAACGGCGATCACGAGCTATTCGCCGAGATCGTGCAGCTTGTCCGCGAACAATTGCCGACGATCCGCAGCGAACTCAACGCGGCATTGGATGCACGCGAAGGAACCAAGCTGCGCCGGATTGCGCACACCTTGAAGAGCTCGGCCGACAATATCGGTGCTGTCCCTTGTGCGACCTGTGCAAAGGAGGTCGAACAACTGGCCAAGGACGAGCGGTGGGATGAGCTGCCAACTGCCGTCGTCAATCTGCAAGCTGACGTGAATTCCTTGGAAACCGCACTCATCACTTGGATGGATCAAGAGGAACGAGCAACACGTGGTCGTGAGCCTTCCCGAAACTGACCACGGCCTCCCGGAGCGTGGTGTCTCGTTCCTCTCTTTCTTTCAAGTCACTGATATTGGAGTCTTCAATGCCCCGTTTTCTGGTTGTCGATGATTCTTCCGTTGACCGTACTTTGGCCGGTGGTGCGTTAGACCAGTTAGATAATGCGGACGTCCACTTTGCCCATGACGGAATTTCGGCGTTGGAACAAGTCGCTCTGCTCAACCCCGACTTAGTCGTCACCGACATCCACATGCCCAGACTCGACGGCTTACAGTTGGTGCAAGAACTCACTCGCAAATATCCCCGCTTGCCTGTGATCGTGATGACTGCTCAGGGGAGCGAGGATCTGGTCATCCAAGCCTTGGAACTAGCTGCGGCGGGATACGTTCCCAAGCGACGTTTGATCCAAGAATTGGCCACCACTGCCGAGCGCATTTTGTCGAACGCCGACAACGACCGGCAGTGCTCTCGCGTCGGACGACGGCTAAAGCATCAGAGAGCGACATTCATTTTGGAGAACGACGTGACTCTGCTGGTGTCGCTCTCAAAGCAACTACGTGAAGTGGTTCACACGATCTGGCAATGCGATTCCTTACCGATTTTGCGAATCGGAATGGCTCTCGAAGAGGCGTTCGTCAATGCGTGCTATCACGGCAATCTGGAACTTGATTCCAAGCTGCGTGACGACGATGAGGAGCAATATCAACGGTTGCAACGGCAACGAGTTCACGAGCGTCCGTACTCGCAACGACGAATTACTGTCTCTTACGAATGCACGGAACGATTTTTCCGTTGTGTGATTCGAGATGAAGGACCAGGCTTCAATCCAGAACGGTTGCCTGATTCGTTCTCGTCAGAATCGTTGGAGCGTCCCAGCGGTCGCGGGCTGACTCTCATTCGCGCGTTCACCGATGAAGTCAGTTTCAACGACCAAGGGAACGAGATCACTCTCCTTGTCCGTCGTCCTTCAGCGACTCTCACGATAATCGAACACGAAGAGTCTGCCTTCACAAAAGACTTCGGCGAGCAGGTCTTTTCTACGTAGAACGATTTTCAAACGGCACTACGCGACCCAAGTCTCACTTCATCACCCGTTAAGCGGCTCGCGCCTGCTTGAACGTTGCCGGGACTTCCAATTCAGCGGTGGCTTGAACGATTCCGAGGAGGCGTTCCGCGACGGTTAGTGCCTGAATCGCGACGGTTCCGGTGACAGTCGGAGTTGTTCCGTGAAGCACGCAATCGACGAACTCTTGAAGTTCTGCGGTCAGCGCGTCTTGAGCGGACGCGGTTTCTTGGTGGACTTCGATCAGCGAACCGAAGACATCTTGTTTCAAACGCTCGATGTCCGCACCGGGTTGCCGAGCACGTTCGACCGGCGACATGCCGTAAAGCAGACGTGCTGACGGCGAGTACGAAGTCACTTCGCGCGAGCTGTAATCGACGTTGATGCAACGGGACTTCGTCCAAATCGTCGTGGCGCGACGCGAGGTTGGATGAATGCGGCTGGCGGAGAGGTCGGCGACGCAGCCGTTCTCGAAGGTCAGTCGTGCTTGTACGGAGTCTTCGTGTTCACCCATCAGCGTGATGCCGAACGCTTCGACGCGTGCGACCGGTGAATTGACGAGTGCGAGGACGAGGTCAATATCGTGAATCATCATGTCGTGGATGACACCGATGTCGGTCGAGCGAAAACTGAAGGGGCTGAATCGTTCGGCGCGAATGTACTTCGGTTGGTCACACAATCGCTCAGCCGCTTGGAAAGCCGGGTTGAATCGCTCGATATGTCCGACTTGCAGAATGGCTCCGGTTCGCTCGGCAGATTTCACGAGTGATACTGCTTCGCTCAGATCGGCGGCCAGCGGTTTTTCGACAAGTGTCGGAATCCCGTTCTCCAAAAAATCAGTCGCCACGCGATGATGAAAGGCGGTCGGAACCGCGATCGTGACGGCGTCAACTTCGTCAATGAGCGTGCGATGATCGGCAACCCATTTGGCTCCGACTGACTCGGCAACCTGTCGGCCTTGCTGCGCGTTGGAATCGACGACGGCGATCAGTTCAACATCCGGCAGCCCTGACAAAATGCGAGCGTGATGACGACCGAGGGCACCAACTCCGATGACCGCGAGTTTGAGAGGCTGCATGAAAGATTCCCCAATGAGTGTGGCGCGACGCTCCGCGTCGCGAATTCACGGCGCGGAGCGTCGTGCCACAGTGAGTATCGCTACGCCGCTTTTCGTTGAGCGGCTTCGCGAGTGTTGACAGATGGTGCGTTGCGGAACACTTCACGAGCACGGCCCACTTTTCCCGCAGCAGTCAACTCCATGAAGTTGAGTAACGTGCTCAGTTCGATCGGCAGGATGCCATCGAGTTCTTGGTGGAAGATATGACGAGCTTCTGCCAGCGTTTTGTGTTCGCGGAAAATCAGCCGGTGAGCACGCTTGATGACGTTGATCGACGACTCGGAAATCCCGGCGCGTCTCATGCCGACGAGGTTGATCGTTTTGACTTCAGGATTGTCGTTGCCTGCCGCAAGCATGAATGGCGGTAAGTCAGTGACGACTCGGCAGCCGCCACTGACGAAGGCCATCGTGCCGACCGACGTGAAGTGATGCACGACGGTATTGCCCGAAATGATCGCCCGATCGTGAACGTGAACGTGACCGCCCAACAACACGCCGTTGACCAACATAACGTTGTTCCCAACACAGCAATTGTGAGCGACGTGCGCGTTCGACATCAGCAAGTTGCGATGTCCAATTCGCGTGCCGTGATTTTCTTTCTCGGCACCGCGATTGACCGTCACCCCTTCGCGAAAGAGGTTGTCGCTGCCAATCTCGACCCATGTCGGCGACTCTTTGTAGCTGTAGTCTTGCGGCTCGCCACCGATGACGCAGTTGGGAAAGAAGCGGTTCCGTTCGCCAATTGTCGTGTGGCCGATCAGCGTGACATTGTTGGTCAGCCGACAGCCGTTGCCCAACTTGACGTGCGGGCCGACGACGCAGAACGGGCCGATCTCGATGTCGTCGCCGAGTTCCGCTCGCGAATCGACGCACGCTTGGGGATGAATCGTGTTGGTCATAAGAGACGTCCTTGTCTCGAGTCAGTGGTAATCGTCGGTTTGTTGTTTTGTATTGTGGCGCGACGCTCTGCGTCGCGAATCACGACGCGGAGCGTCGTGCTGCACTGGAGGATTGTCCGACGGAAAGGATTCGGCGAACGAGTTCGTGGTTTTGACGATGTCCCGACCGGTAGGCGTTGACGTAGCCGTGAAGATCGCTGCCGATCAGAGCGAAATCTCCGATGCAATCTAAAATTTTATGACGCACGCATTCGTCCGGAGTGCGCAGTTCGTTCTCGATCACTCGACCATCAGCGTCGAAGACCAGCAAGTCTTGGTAAGTGACTCGGCTTCCGTATCCAGCAGCTTTGAGTTGATCGACTTCGGCCTGCATCACAAACGTGCGAGCAAATGCAATCTCGCGAACGAACGATTCCGGTGTGAGTTCGACGGTCAATGTCTGCGGTGCAATTACGGAGCGTTCGCCGTAATCGAGCTGGTAGGTAATCGCGAGCCCATCACGTTTCATCGGTCGCGCGGTCACATCGGTGTCGTCTTCTCGCGAAGTCACTTGCACTGGGATTCGTAGCGAGATCACTTCACGCAGCCGATCTTGCTCAACAATCTCAGCCGCTTGCAACAACTCACAGAGTTGTTGACATGACCCGTCAAATCCGGGGACTTCAGGACCATCGAGTTCGATCAAGCAATTGTCGATCTGCAATCCGGCGAGCGCGGCCATGACGTGCTCGATGAGTTCGACTTGCACACCGTTGAAGGCAACCGCCGTCCGACGCTGTTTAGAAACAACGCAGTCGATACGAGCGGGAATCGGCGACGAGCCGGAACAGTCTACTCGCTGAAACGCAATGCCGTGATCGACTGGTGCAGGCCGAAACCGCAAACGGACATCGGCCCCCGTGAAGAGGCCGACGCCTGCGGTTTCGACAGCGTGTCGAATCGTGCGTTGCGGGCGAACAGACATGCTCGACTTCCACCGATTAGTTGTTGCCGCTGGCCTTCGGTTTGGTGCCGACGCGATCGGCCGCGCCTCCCGATGTGCCGCCAGAACTTCCGCCGCCGGGCTTCTTGTCGTATAGCTTGTTGAGGTGCCCGATCACGCCGTCGGTGAGATCGTCTTCCGATTGGTGGTAAACGATGACTCGGTTGAGGCCGATTTGCAGCTTCTGCAAATCTTCCCCTTCGATGTTTTCCGAGTTGAACCGCATCACCAGCGTGTAGCCGTAATGCTTGGCGAACTTCTCGACGATTTCCATCGATTCGAGATAGACGGTCTTGTAGATGTCCGCTTCTTTCTGCATCAACGTCCGCTGCGAGCTCTTGCGGAAGGATTCAAACTCGGCGGCCATTTGCGTCTGCTGTTTTTCCAACTTGACGTATTCCGGGCTGCCCGGTTTGAACGCCTTCATTTCTTCCATGATCTTTTGGACTTTGCCCGCGAGTGCTTTGGCGCTTTCTTCATTGGTCTGAAGTTCGGCCTTCCAGTCCTCACGCAGCGCTTCAAATTTCTTGTACTCCTTGAAGACCCGGCCCATGTCGATCAGGCCGATTTTGTGCGGCGACTCCGCTTGAGCCGCCGCCGGAGTGACCGAGCCGGTCTTCGGCTTCGCGCCGCCGGTCGAGGGGGTTTGACCGAAAGCGGTCAACAGAAAGCTGGCCATTGTGGCCGCCACAGCGGAAGAGATCAGTAGTTTTCTCACGGCAATCGCACTCCTTTGCAGGCCGAGAAGGGAATCATCATCGCAAGCGAATCACCCCCGCTCAGGACATTGCCGCAGAACAACTGCCGTCCGATCAAGGGGCGGCGTATTTTGCACAAGGACGATTTTGCGTCAATACGATGTTTT
>JAYUFI010001152.1:0-1068 GCA_043738805.1 Planctomycetaceae bacterium
CAGATGCAATGCAGCGACGGCGGCTGGGGCTGGTTCAGCGGTTGGGGCGAGCACTCGTATCCGCACACAACGGCCGTCGTCGTTCACGGAATGCAGATCGCTCGCGAGAACGATGTGGCGCTTGTGCCGGGCGTGATGGAACGGGGCATCGAATGGCTCAAGCGTTATCAAGCGGAAGAAGTCATTCGGTTGAAGAACGCACCACAGAGGGTCGCCAATTGGAAAGAACATGCCGACGCACTGGACGCTCTCGTTTACATGGTCTTGGTCGATGCTGACCACGCAAATGCGGAGATGTTGGAATTCCTCTATCGCGATCGAGTCCATCTCCCCGTCTATGCGAAAGCCCTCTTCGGTCTCGCCCTCCACAAACAAAAACAAACCGACAAGCTGGCGATGATCCTGCAAAACATCGAGCAGTTCCTCGTCCAAGACGACGAAAACCAAACCGCGTACCTCAAGTTGCCGGAAAACTCCTGGTGGTGGAGCTGGCATGGCAACGACATCGAAGCCAACGCTTACTACTTGAAGCTGCTCGCGCGAGTCGATGCGAAAGACGAACGAGCCAGTCGCCTCGTGAAGTACCTGCTCAACAACCGCAAACACGCGACCTATTGGAGCAGCACTCGCGACACAGCGACCTGCATCGAAGCGATGGCCGAATACCTCAAAGCGACCGGCGAAGACAAACCGAACCTGCAAGTCGAAGTCCTTATCGACGGTCAACTCAAACAAACCGTCGAGATCACGCCAGAGACGCTCTTCAGCTTCAACAACAAGTTCGTGATTGAGGGAGAAGCACTGACGGCAGGTGAGCATGTGGTGGTGTTGCGGAAGAAGCCGCTGGAGAATTTGAAATCTGAAATCTCAAATCCCAAATCGGAAATCAAAAATCAAAAATCAAAAATCGAATCCCCCCTCTACTTCAACGCCTACCTCACCAACTTCACGCTCGAAGACCACATCACCAAGGCCGGTCTCGAAGTGAAGGTCAACCGCAAGTACTACAAGCTCACTCCCGTCGAGAAGCAGATCAACGTGGCCGGATCGCGCGGGCAAGTCGTCAGC
>JAYUFI010001153.1:0-3023 GCA_043738805.1 Planctomycetaceae bacterium
GACGGACCTCGACCAACGCGGCCTGCTCGACAGCACGCTGGTGATGATCACCTCCGAGTTCGGCCGCACGCCGAAGGTCAACAACGACAACGGCCGCGATCACTGGGCCAGGTCGTACTCAATGATCCTGGCCGGCGGCGGCATCCAACGCGGCCTGATCTACGGAGCCTCCGACGCCACCGCCAGCGAACCCGCTCGCGACCCCGTGCCGCTCGAAGATTTCTTGCACACCGTCTATCACCAACTGGGCATCAACGCGGACGACGAACTGCTGGCCTTCGGTACTCGACCGATTGAGATCGTCAACGGCGGGAAGCTGGTCAAGGGGTTGATTCAGACGTAGCCGTAGGACGGGCACTCCTGCCCGTCGTCTTTCGCAAGAAATTCCACGGTCGATTGAAATGAACGACGGGCAAGAGTGCCCGTCCTACGAATACGAAATGTGATACCTCACATGACGGACACGACACTCAATCTTCCGGCACCGCCTCCCAACTTTCGTGGGTTGCATCCCGACTTGCCGATCACGGTTTATCATCGTCACCTACCTCACTGGCGGCAGGACGGTGCAACGTACTTTGTCACCTTTCGATTGGCTGACGCGCTGCCGCAGGAAAAGCTGCAACTCCTCAAACGCATGCGTGAAGAATGGGAACGCACTCATCCACCGCCGCGCAGCGAAGAAGATTGGAAGGCTCATGCTCGCGAAATGACAAATTCCGCCGAACGATGGCTCGATGAAGGCTACGGGGCCTGCCACTTTCGCGAGCGGCGATGGTGTGATGACTTGCGCGACCGGCTGCATCACTTTCAGGATCAACGTTACTTGCTCGCGTGCTCAGTCATCATGCCGAATCACTGTCACGTCGTGATTCAGCCAAATGCCGGGCATGAATTGGAAGATTTACTCGGCGCGATGAAAGGCGTCACGGCTCGGCACATCAACTCAGAGTTGCAAAGCAAGGGAGCGATTTGGGAAGAGGAGTGTTACGACCGAATCGTGCGCGACGACGAACATCTTTGGCGTGTGATTCAATACATCGGCCGGAACACTCGACTGGCTGGTCTGGATCACGAGGCATCATGGCGTCGCTGGATTCATCCAGACTGGCAAGCCGCCGGTTGGGGATTTCGCGATGAAGCATAACATGACATGTAGGACGGGCACTCCTGCCCGTCGCTTGGTGTCTGTCGGCCCACCGCAGACGGGCAAGAGTGCCCGTCCTAAAAACGAGACAACCTCAATGACGAAACTGCTTCCACTTTTGCTCCTCGCGTTCACGGCCGAACTGTTCGCTGGCCCCGTGCAGCGGCACATCGAACGAGTCATGCCGCGCGGTGGGCAGCGGGGCACCACCGTTGAGGTGAAAATTCAGGGCGTCGAGTTGAACGACGTTCGCGAAGCGATCTTCTATCGCGGCGGGATTGAAGCGGTGGAGTTCTCGGCGGCGAAAGAGATCCCGCATCGCAGTCTGCATCACGGGGCACGCATCGAGCAGGAAGTGACGTGCAAGTTTCGTATCGCGGCCGATTGCCCGGTGGGAGTTCACGCTTTTCGGCTGCGGACCGCTCGTGAGTTGACGACCGTCAGCACGTTTCGAGTGACTCCGTTTCCGGTCGTCACCGAAGCCGGGCCGTCGCGCGGGAAGAACGATCTGCCGAGTCAGGCGGAAACAATTCCGTCGAGCAACGTGACGATCGCCGGGCAGATTCAAGGGGATGCCGATTGCTTCCGAGTCACTCGCAAAGCGGGGGAGCGGATCTCGGTCGAAGTCGATTCGGTCTGGCTGACCGAGATCGCGTATGGCGAAGCCGAGAACGACGTCAGCGTGCAGATCCTTGATGAGACGGGCAAGTTGCTCGCTCGCAACGACGACAGCATGTTGCATGTGCAAGACCCGATCCTCTCGACGCTCGCGCCGCGTGACGGCAACTACATCGTGCGCGTGCAACAGAGCGTGCCGCTCGACTCGCAAGTGAATTACCTCGCTCACATCGGGACGTTCGTGAGACCACTCGTGGCGTTCCCGCCCGGTGGGCCGGCGGGGCAGCCTTTGAAACTTCGGTTGCTCGGCGATCCGGCGGGCGAATTTGCTGAGAGCGTGACGTTGCCGATGACCGTTGGCGATTTTGATTTCTTTCCGGATGTAGGACGGGCACTCTTGCCCGTCGTCGGCGCGGTCTCTGACTCGGCGACGGGCAGGAGTGCCCGTCCTACGGATGCCCAGCCTCCTTCGCCAATTCCGATGCGAGTTTCTTCGCTGCCTAACGTCATTGAGAACGAGGGCCGCGAAACCGCAGCGACCTTGCCGGCAGCGTTGAACGGCATCATTGCGAAGCCGTTTGAAGAAGACCTGTATCGGCTCAGCGTGAAGAAGGGAGAGCGTTATCGCGTCGAGGTCTTCGCTCGCAGTGTCGGCTCGCCGTTGGACCCGAAGGTCTGGATTCGTCGCGCCGATAGCCAGACGATCGAGATTGAAGGGGACGATACGCCGATCGCGAACAGCCGCTTCTATTCCGCCAGCGGCAGCATTCAGCGTAAGGAGCAACTCGATCCCAGCTTCGTCTGGGAACCGAAAGAAGACGGCGAATACCTGCTCGGCGTGAATGACATGCGTGGGCTGGGCGATGCCTTGTCGGTGTATCGCGTTGAGATCGAACCGGCTCACGACTCGATCAACACGTACTTGTTTGCTCGCGTGATCGATTCGATGCAGTGCCCGCGCCTGACAACTGCCACCGTGCCGCGCGGCAATCGTTGGACGGTCACGTTTAATCTGAAGGAAGGACTCGGTAATCGTTATCGAGGCCCACTCGAACTCTTCGCGGCCGGACTGCCCGACGGCGTGCAGATGATCGTGCCGCCGATCTTGTCCGGACAGACGACGGTGCCCGTTCAATTCATCGCTTCGGACGACGTGCAGCCGCAGTCGTTGCTGATCGATGTGCAAGCGCGACCGGTAGGACGGGCACTCTTGCCCGTCTCGGCCGGTGAATCAAACATTGCCAAGGCAGAAGACGTG
>JAYUFI010001154.1:0-21061 GCA_043738805.1 Planctomycetaceae bacterium
CTCCGCTGTTTGCGCTGACAACGTTTCTCAGCGCGTTCCTGCTGTTTCAAGTGCAGCCGTTGTTGAGCAAGGCGATCTTGCCTTGGTTTGGCGGCAGCCCGGCCGTGTGGACGGTCTGCATGTTGTTTTTTCAGATCGTTTTGTTTTGCGGGTATGTCTACGCGCATCTGGCGACGAAGCTTTTGCCACGTGAATTTCAAGCGGGCCTGCATGTCATTCTGTTGGCCGTGGCGGTGTCGCTGGGGCCGATCACGCCGGCGGCCAGTTGGAAGCCAAATCCTGCGGATGATCCCACGGGGCGGATCATGTTACTGCTGACGGTCTGTATTGGCTTACCGTACTTCTTGTTGTCGGCGACCGGGCCGTTGTTGCAATCGTGGTTTGGGCGGATCAATTCGGGGGTGTCGCCGTATCGGTTGTATGCACTGTCGAATGTCGGTTCGTTGCTGGCGTTGTTGTCATATCCGTTCGCGTTTGAGCCAGCGTTCGACATCACCCGGCAAGGGGAGCTTTGGTCGTGGGGCTTCGTCGCGTTCGCGGTGACGTGCGCGTTGTGTGCATTGGCGAATGCGTTGAGGCCGGATGCGAGTTTTGCATTGAGGATTGCCACTGAAGTAACAACGGAGGCGACCGAAGAATCGAGTGATCTCGGAGCGCACGAAGTCTCAGAGGAACCACCCAAACCGACTCGTACAGACTGGCTGTTGTGGATCACGTTGCCGATGACGGCCTGCGTGTTGTTGATCGCCACGACGAATCAAGTCTGCCAAGAAGTGGCCGTGATCCCGTTTCTATGGATCGTGCCGCTGACGATTTATTTACTGTCGTTCATCCTGACTTTTGACAGCACGCGGTGGTACGTCCGCCCGGTGCTTTATGGCGGCTTGCTGATCGCGACTGGCTATAGCGTGTGGCTGCTGCATCAAGGTGGGCAGGCCAAAATGCTGCACCAACTGCTCGCATTTTTCTCGATGCTGTTTTGCGGCTGCATGGTCTGTCACGGCGAGTTGGTGCGGATGAAGCCGCATCCAAAATATCTGACGTCGTTCTATCTTTGCATCTCTGCGGGCGGAGCGTTGGGCGGGATGTTCGTGGGTCTGTTCGCGCCGCGCATTTTCACGAGTTACGCGGAGTTTCACTGGTCGATTCTGGCGACGTTGGTCTTGCCGCTGTTGGTCTTCGCACGCGATGCCGCGTGTCCATTGTATCGAGGTCGGGTTCCGTGGCTCTGGACGGGGATCATCGCCGTCTTGGCCGTGCTCATCATCACTTTGATGCTGCACTTGCGGCAGATCTCTGTGGACCGCACTGACGCCGTGAGGAATTTCTTCGGTGTTCTGAAGATCGAGGCCTACATCGACGTCGTAAAGATGAAACATGGCGGCGTTTTGCACGGCATGCAGTTCCTTGATCCCGAACGGCGTCGGCAAGGGACGACCTATTACAGCGAGAAATCGGGAATGGGCCTGCTCTTAAAAGGCTGCCGTCCGGAGCGACCGTTAAAGGTCGGGCTCGTCGGTTTGGGTGCTGGGACGAGTGCCGTTTATGGCCGCAAAGGAGATCACTTCCGGTTTTATGAAATCAATCCGGAGGTCGTACGCTTCGCGAAGAAGTACTTTAGTTTTCTCGCGGACTGCCCGGCGAAGACGGACATTGTGTTGGGTGATGCACGGTTGCAGATGGAGTTGGAAGCACCGCAAGCTTACGACGTGATCGTCCTCGATGCGTTTTCCGGCGACGGCATTCCGACTCATCTCCTGACGCTCGAAGCGTTCGACATCTACAACAAGCATCTCACGGCCAACGGCGTCATCGTCGTACATGTCTCAAATCGTCATTTGGATTTGCGGCCCGTCTTGCGGGCTCAAGCGGATCGGCTGGGATTGCAGATGCTGTCAGTGCGTGCAAATCGTGATGGCTTCGGTGGCGAAAAAAACGAATGGGTTCTGCTGACGAAGGACACGCTTCTCCTCGCGCGATCGGAGTTCCAAAAACAGAAGATGGCCGACGATGATCGCAAAGTTTTGTGGACCGACTCGCGCAGTGACCTAATGGCGATCAGAGCGAAACGCGAGTAGGCTGCCGCTCAGTAATGAATGACGTCGCCCTGTCGTAGAGAGGCGGTGAGTTCTTGCAGCGAGAAGGTGGGGCACGTTTCCAACGTGCCTGAAAACGAGCACGATGAAATCGTGCTCCACAAAAAAGTCACAACATCGGGTAGGCATGTTAGACAGCGAATCTTTTGCGGACGAATTGCAAGTCTTGAACGAGTTGAAAAACTCGCCGCAGCTTTTCGAAGCACTCGCGCACCCGCAGCCGCGTGAAACCGAATTCCATTTGCAGCAGCGACTGCGTGCTCAGTTTTCCGACGCGGCGGTGCGCACGGCTCTGACGCTGCGCGATCTGCGTCGCAAAGCGGTCGCGAAATTCACGCGGGCTGACCAAATGTGGTTTACGCCGACGGGCCTCGAACAGGCAACGTCAGAAGGGGTCGCACGGCATAAAGCGAAACGTTTTGAAGGGCTCGTTTGGGACTATTGTTGTGGCATCGGTGGCGACGCGATCGCACTCGCCGAACGTTGTGACGTGCGCGGCGTTGATCTTGATCCGTCGATGTGCCTGCGAACTGTTTGGAACGCAGAACTCTTCGGTGTTGCTGATCGCCTGCAAACGTTGACTCAAGACGTCACGACTATCACCGACCGCGACGGCTTGTTGCACATCGACCCGGATCGTCGTCCGAGTGGTCAGCAGCGTACGCTTCGCATCGAAGATTTTTCGCCGGGGCTCGACGTGCTCAAGTCGTTGATCGCCGAGTTTCGGGGTGGTGCCATTAAGCTCAGTCCGGCCAGTAACTTCGTCGGCAAATTTCCGGGGGCGGAGATTGAACTGATCAGCCTCAACGGTGAATGCAAAGAGGCCACCGTTTGGTTTGGCGATCTTGCGGGCGGCGAGTCCTTCCGAGCGACCGCGCTCCCTTCCGGTGAGTCGCTCTCGGCCGATCCGCTTTCGGCGCGAGTAGACATCACGACCACGCAAGCGTTCGTCTTTGATCCCGATCCCGCGCTGGTTCGCTCCGGCTTGCTCGACGTGTTGGCCGAACGGCTGCATGTCACGCGATTGGATGACGCGGAGGAATATCTCACCGGCCCGACCGCCGTTGTCTCGCCGTGGATGCAGACCTTTCGAGTGCTCGAAGTGTTGCCGAACAACGATCGCGAAGTCCGTGCAGCCTGTCGGCGATGGGGGTTCGGATCAGTCGAGATCAAATGCCGACACCTGCCCATCGAGATCGACCGCGTTCGCCGCAAACTTCCGCTCGAAGGCTCGCGTCCCGGCGTGTTGATCTACGCACGAGTATTAGGTAAAGCGACGGTCATCGCGTGCGAGCGTTGAATCAAGTTTGTTGAGGAGAAATTGTGATGTCCAACCTTTCTTCTCCACTCCGCCTGGCCATGTGGTCCGGTCCTCGAAATATCTCGACGGCGATGATGCGGTCGTGGAGCAATCGCACTGACACGGCCGTTTGCGATGAGCCGCTTTATGCGCATTACCTCAAGGTGACGCAGAAGGATCACCCTGGCCGAGACGAAGTCGTCGCGGGGAGCGAGAACGATTCCGACAAAGTGATCGACTGGCTGACCGGGCCAATCCCAGACGGCAAGCAAATCTTCTATCAGAAGCAGATGACGCATCACTTGCTGCCACACATTGATCGAAATTGGTTGGGGCGAGTCACCAATTGCTTCTTGATTCGGCATCCGCGTGACGTCATCACGTCGTACATCAAGATCGTGCCGAACCCGGCGGACGAAGATACCGGCTTTCCTCAGCTACTCGAAATTTTCAATTGGGTGCGCAAGCATCAAGGGATCACGCCGTGGGTGCTTGATTCCGTCGAAGTGCTCAATCACCCGCAGCGGACGCTCGGCCTGTTGTGTGATGCGTTGGGGATCGAGTTCCAAGATTCGATGCTGTCCTGGGCTCCGGGCTTGCGCACAACCGATGGCGTGTGGGCCAAGCACTGGTACAAAGAGGTCGAGACGACGACCTCGTTCCGACCTTATCAGCCCAAGCCGGATCAAGTCCCCGATGCGTTGCATGATCTCTATCAGCGCTGCCTGGAGAGCTACGAAACGCTGTACGAGCATCGGCTGCGGTGAGGAGAAGAGGAGTCGGTTCCTGCTCTCGGCGAGAGCGGGCTACACTCGCCGCCGAAACTTGCTAACACGGAAGGACTCCGCCTGTTAATCGAGACTGCTCGCCGACGCCGACAGTCCCATCCGCCAATGTTGGTTGTCGGCTTCAGTGAGATGTGTCTACAAATCCATCGAAATCGTCCTGTTCCTCAGAGAGAGTTCACCCATGCCGCGAAAATGGTTTACGTTGTCCGCGATATTCTTGGCTGTTTCATTCCTCATGGGAGTCAACTCAGCCAACACCGGCGAGACACGCGAAGAGCGTGATGCCGGGCCAATCACGGTGTCTCCGAACGACTGGCCGTGGTGGCGCGGTCCGCAACGCAACGGCATCGCGGCAAGCGATCAGCAGCCACCGATGACGTGGAGCGATAAAGAAAATATCCTGTGGAAGATGCCGGTTCCGGGGCGTGGTCATGGTTCGCCGACGGTGGTTGGCAATCAGATTTTCTTGGCGACCGCCGATCACGACAGCGAAGTGCAATCGGTCCTCTGCTTCGACCGGCTCACTGGCAAGCAACTCTGGCAAACCGAAATTCATCGCGGTGGCTTCGAGAAAAAGGGGAACGAGAAGAGTTCGCTCGCGTCGTCCACATTGGCGTGTGACGGACAGCGAGTCTTCATCAACTTCCTCAACGGCGGTGCGATTCACACGACGGCGTTGAGCCTCAATGGGAAGCAGTTGTGGCAAACGAAGATCACTGATTACGTGCTGCACCAAGGTTTCGGTTCATCACCGGCGGTCTATCAATCGCTCGTCATCGTCTCAGCGGACAACAAAGGTGGAACGGGGGCAATCGCGGCACTCAATCGAGCGACTGGCAAAGTCGTCTGGCAACAGCCACGACCGAAGTTTCCGAACTACACGTCACCGATCATCCTCAACGTTGCTGGCCGCGAGCAGCTTTTCTTCTCCGGCTGCGATTTGGTGACGAGCTTCAATCCGCTCGATGGTAAAAAGCTGTGGGAGATCGAAGGCTCGACGACCGAGTGCGTGACCTCGACGGTGACTGACGGACAACTCATCTTCACGAGCGGCGGCTATCCGAAGAATCACCTGTCGGCAGTGAAAGCAGATGGTTCGGGCAAGGTCGTGTGGGAAAACGGCTCGCGGGTTTATGTTCCGTCGATGCTGGTCCGCGACGGCCATCTTTATTCGGTGCTCGACGCGGGCGTCGGAATGTGTTGGAAGTGCGACACGGGCAAAGAAGTTTGGAAGGGCCGACTCGGCGGCACGTTCAGCGCTTCGCCGGTCATGGTTGGCGAACACATCTTCGCGACGAATGAATCGGGCAAGACCTACATCTTCAAAGCGACTCCCAATGCTTTCGAACTTGTCGGTGAGAATCAGCTCGCGGAAGACGTCTTCTCAACGCCGACGATCTGCGGCAGCCGCATCTACATGCGTGCGGCAAGTCGCGTCGATGGGCAACGCCGCGAGATGCTGTACTGCATCGGCGGTCGCTGAAACCATAGAGCAGGCGGCTCGCCTGCTTGGCGATCAGTTGCCGTCACAGGCGGGCCGCCTGTGCTACGACTTTGAAGGAATCAACGATGTCCGATCTCCAACAAACTCCGTTTCATGCTTGGCACGTCGCGAACGGCGGGCGGATGGTTGAGTTTGGTGGCTGGCACATGCCGGTGCAGTACACGTCGATCATTGAAGAGCATCACGCGGTGCGGCGAGCGGCGGGATTGTTCGACATCGCTCACATGGGACGGCTCCGTTTTACGGGGCCGGATGTTGTGCGGTTTCTCGATCACCTGCTGACGAATGACGTCAAGTCGCTCAAACTGGGACAAGTCCGTTACTCGCTGGTGACGAACGAAGCGGGCGGCGTGCTGGATGACGTGTTGGTCTATCGGTTCGAGTCGTGTCACATGCTCGTGGTGAATGCGTCGAACCGGCTGAAGATCGTCGATTGGATCGAACGTCATCGCAGCAGTTTCGATGTGCGTGTGGAAGACCTGACGCTCGACTGGAGCATGATCGCGCTGCAAGGCCCGCGAGCAGTCGAGTTGATTTCGGTGCTGACGACGGCGGATGTCGGCTCGCTGAAATATTACTTCGCCAGCGAGGCCGACGTGCTCGGCGTGCCCAGCATCATCAGCCGCACGGGCTACACGGGTGAAGATGGCGTCGAGGTCATGCTGCCGAGCGTTCATGGTCAACGAGTTTGGGATGAACTCATGGAACGAGGCCATTCAGTGGGGCTTGTCGCTTGTGGACTCGGTTGCCGTGACACGCTGCGTCTCGAAGCCGCAATGCCGCTTTACGGACACGAGCTTTCCGAATCGACCGATCCGATCACCGCCGGGTTGTCGTTCGCCGTGAAGCTTTCGTCGAAAGAGTTCATCGGGAAAAATGCGTTGCTCAACAAACCGCAGCCTCCCGCAAAACGTCGAGTCGGCATTGTGCTTGCCGGACGCCGCATCGCTCGCGAAGGCTCGCTAATTTTCGCCGTCGGAACAGCAGTTGATTCACCCGCTGCCGCACCGATTGGCGAAGTGACCTCCGGGACGTTTTCGCCAACACTCGAAAAGTCGATCGCGATGGCGTATGTCACTCGCGACGCTGCGATCGCCGGAGCGCACATCGAAGTCGATGTGCGTGGCAAACGAGAATCAGCAACGATTGTCGAACTCCCGTTCTATCGCCGTGCGACGTAGCGGCGAGCTTCCAGCTTGCCGCTCGTTGCTCACAAGCTGGAAGCTTGTGGCTGCGGTTTTATGAAAGACAACATGCCCGAACTTCGCAAAGACCCGATCACTGGCCGCTGGGTGATCATCGCTCCGGATCGTGCTAAGCGACCAACTGATTTTGATGCGCCGATGACTCGGCCCGCCGAAAAGTTCTGTCCCTTTTGCGAGGGCAACGAATCGGCCTCGGCGGCGGAGATCGTCGCGTACCGCAATCACGGTTCGGTGCCGAATGGACCCGGTTGGCGAGTGCGCACGGTGCCGAACAAGTTTCCAGCGCTGAAGGTCGAAGGCAAACTCGAAAGTCGGGGCATCGGGATGTACGACGTCATGGAAGGGATCGGGGCTCACGAAGTGATCCTCGATTGTCCGCATCATGAAACCCGATTCGCCTCGCTCCCCGCCCAGCAGATTCGCGAAGTGTTGTGGATGTACCACGACCGGCTGGTGGATTTGAAGCGTGATCGTCGGCTGATTCATCCGCTGGTCTTTAAGAATGAAGGACACCTCGCCGGGGCTTCGTTGGAGCATTGCCATTCGCAATTGATCGTGACGCCGGTGGTTCCCATTCAGGTTCAGGAAGAGATGCGCGGTGCCAAAGAATTTTACGGTTGGCGCGGTCGGTGCATCTACTGCGACATGATCCGCGAAGAAACTCAAGCCGGAGACCGCATCGTGCTGGAATCCCCCAACTTCGTGGTATTCTGTCCGTTCGCAGCGCGGTTTCCGTTTGAAACTTGGATCGTCCCAAAGAAGCACCTGAGCCATTACGAAACCGTTCAAGAGCCGGACGTGGATGAACTGGCTCATGTGTTGAAGACCGCGTTGCTCAAGCTCAAACAGTCGCTCGACGACCCGCCGTACAACTACATCCTGCATACGTCTCCGTTCGACACCTACGAATTGAAGTCCTATCACTGGCACATCGAGATCATTCCCCGTCTCTCAGGCGTGGCCGGTTTCGAATGGGGCAGTGGTTTCTACATCAACTCCGTGCCACCGGAAGAGGCGGCGGGATTCATGAAGCAGGTAGAGATTTAGTCCACTGCAATTTGCAAATGCCGATCGCCCATATTGGAATGAGCGGCGTTGATTCCTTAATCCTCGACAAACGCGAGGTGCTCATGATCACAGAAACCCTCAGCAAATCGCCGCCGCCCCGCTCACCAAGCGTGGCCGCTCGCGCCGAATCAACGCCGAAGAAACCGAACTATGAATCCGGTCGTCTTCCTCAACCCATCGAGTATCCCGACTCGGACGGACAACCCATGGCCGAAAGCGATTTTCAATTTGAACCGCTCAGCTACGCCGTGGAGTCTCTGAAGATTCACTTTCAAAACCGGAACGATGTCTATGTCGCCGGCAACATCTTCTTCTACTACGAAGAGGGCGAACCGACCGAAGTGGTCGCGCCTGACGTGCTAGTCGTCATCGGAGCCGAGAAGCGCAAACGAAATTCCTACAAACTTTGGGAAGAGCCGAAGGCTCCCGATTTTGTTTTGGAGATCACTTCAAAAAGCACACGCAATAAAGACCAAGGCGCTAAGAAAGGCTTGTACCAGCACCTCGGCGTGACCGAGTATTTCTGCTACGACCCCACTGGCGACTACCTCGATCCGCCGCTGTTTGGTTACCGACTTGAAGAGGGCCGATACGTCTCAATTTCTCCGAAAGAAATCGCTCCCACAACAGTCGTCGTGCCGAGCACGATTTTGGGAATGGACCTACAAGTTGCCGACCGCGAGTTCCGCTTCGTTGATCCGCGAACCGGATTGATCCTCCGGAACTTCGCCGAAACGAATCAGCAACTCTCGGAAACTGAAGCCGCTCGGTTACGAGGTGAAGTTCGTATTCGCGAACTCGAAGCTCAATTGGCAGCGATGCGAACGAATGACTTGAAATAGCAATCTCCGAAGTAAGGAAGCGTCTGTGTCTCCATCGGTTCGACTCTCTCTCGTCTTTCACAATCATCAGCCCATCGGCAATTTCGAGGGTGTCTTCGAGGACGCTTATCGCGACAGCTATAAGCCGTTCCTCGAAGTGCTGCGCGAGTATCCCGGCATCAAGGTGTCGATCCATAACTCCGGCAGCCTGCTGGAATGGCTCGTCACCGCGCATCCGGAATACATCGACTCGCTGAGAGAGATGAGTCACAGCGGGCAGGTCGAGATTCTCGGCGGGCCGTTTTATGAGCCGATTTTGGCGTGTATTCCCGCGCGCGATCGTGTCGGACAGATGCGGCTGTATTCGGATTATTTGGAAACGCTGTTCGGCAAACCGATCCGCGGCATGTGGGTGCCGGAGCGAGTATGGGAGCAGTCCTTCGCGTCCGACATCGCGGCGGCGGGGATCGAGTTCACGGTGCTCGACGATTCGCACTTTCGCAATGCGGGGTTATCGCCGGAGAAACTCTTCGGGCATTACCTCACGGAAGACGAAGGGCAGTTGCTCACGATTTTCCCGATCGCCGAACGGCTGCGTTACACGATTCCGTGGGAAGAGCCGAACGCCAGCATCGAGTTCTTGCGCGACCTCGCCGAGAAAGTTCCGAACGCGATCGCCGTCTGCGGTGACGACGGCGAGAAGTTCGGCGTCTGGCCTGGCACACACGATTTGGTTTTCAATCGCGGCTGGCTTCGACGCTTCTTCGACGCCTTGCAAGCGAATCAAGACTGGCTGAAGACGACCACGCTGGGCGAGTGCATCGACAACGTGCCGCCGATCGGAAGTTGCTTCCTGCCGGACAGCAGTTATCGCGAAATGACCGAGTGGGTCTTGCCGCCGCAGCGACAACTCGCGCTGGCAGCGTTGAACAAGAAACACGCCGACGACCTCGAATGGCCGGAGATCAAGCAGTTCATGCGCGGCGGCTTCTGGCGGAACTTCCGAGTGAAGTATCCCGAGGCGAACGAGATGTATGCTCGCGCGTTGCAGGTCAGCAGCCGGCTCGAAGAGCTGACGCGACTCGACTCGCGAGGCGAGCATCGCGACACGTTGGCCGAAGCCCGCTCCGAGCTGTATCGCGGTCAGTGTAATTGCCCGTACTGGCACGGCTCGTTTGGCGGCCTGTATCTGCCGCACTTGCGGAATGCGATCTATCAACACCTCATCGCGGCCGACACGTTGTTGGAAGAGGTCGCCGGTAAGCTCGGTTCGGCGAATCATCCCGGCAGCGGCAGTTGGGTCCGCATCGAGACCGACGATTTCAACTTCGACGCGCGCCAAGAAATCCGCTTGAGCAGTGATCGGCTCGTGGCCTATCTCGCTCCGGCGACCGGCGGGCATTTGTATGAACTCGATCTGCGGAGCATCCGCCACAATTTGCTGGCAACGCTCGACCGCCGCTTCGAGCCGTATCACGAGAAGATCAAACAAGCCGCGCTCGACCTGTCGTTGCAGTCGGGAACCGGCGGCGTCGATCCGACCGGCGGCGTAAAGTTCAAACAACCGGACCTCGACAAGAAGTTGATCTACGACGCGACGCCCCGAAAATCGTTCGTCGATCATTTTTTCGCGGCCGATGCGACGTTTGAAGATTTCCAGCTCGGCAAAGGTGAGATCGGCGATTTCGTCACCGGAGCCTATCAATCACTGCTGCGCCGCTCCGCAGAGCGCGTCGAAGCGGTGCTCGCGCGCGTCGGTCATGTCGGTAATCACGAGATCAAATTGACGAAGCGAGTCGCTCTCAACGCATGTGGCGGGACATCGCTCGAAGTCTTGTACGTCCTCGAAAACTTGCCGCCTCATGAGACGCTGCACTTCGGCGTCGAACTCAACCTTGCCGGGATGCCTACGGGAGCCGATGACCGCTATTTCTACGATGAGTCCGGTCGCCGCCTCGGTCAATTGCAAACGCAGCTCAACCTGCCGGAGACAACGCGCCTCGGCCTTGTTGACGAATGGCTTGGCCTGGATGTCGCCGTCGAACTGTCGCAACCTGCCGCCTTGTGGGCATTCCCCATTCAGACGGTGAGCAACTCCGAAGGTGGCTTTGAGACGGTCCATCAAAGTTGCTCGGTGATGCCGCATTGGCAAGTCAAAGCCTCCGCCGACGGCCTGTGGTCCGTGCAGATCACTCTGTCGATCGACACGTCTGCGG
This sequence comes from Planctomycetaceae bacterium, assembly GCA_043738805.1. Taxonomy (GTDB): domain Bacteria; phylum Planctomycetota; class Planctomycetia; order Planctomycetales; family Planctomycetaceae; genus SXKJ01. The sequence goes on from JAYUFI010001154.1 coordinate 10,999, forward strand.
CGCAAGCTCGCGTTTTGGCTCAACAGTCCGCAGTCGTTGTTTGATACAAAGCGACTTTGCCCATCATGGTGAAAAGGTCGGATGTGGCTGGCGATTGAACTTCACCGTCATCGTTTCTTGAAGCTGTGAGATTTCCTCGGCGATGGCTGAGACCGAAGCGTTGTCGGCGTGAATCGCCATCTCCAGCGACATTCGCCGCGATGCGCCTGGGGCCAATGTGATGACTCGGCCTTGAGCCCGTTCGAAGCTGCGTAGGTTCGGAAAACTTGTGCCTGGTTCGAGCCCCGTGACATAGCCATCCGTTTCGGCGGCGGTGTTCTTCCAGAGTGTGAAGTAAGGGAAGTCAATCAACGAGAATCGCAGGCTCAAGCCACGATCACCGGCGGCGTTGTGCAACAGCGTGACGGTCTCGCGTTTTGCATTTCCGATCAAACGAAACAAGTACGCTTGCTCGGCGTAACCGGCGTCGGGAGCTGCGTACTTATCGAACGAATCAATCCCTTCCGCCGCGCGCGCATCGCGTGGGCTCATCTCCAAAATCGGAGCGAGGAACCGCCCGTTTTCTTCGAGGAACGGGCGACCGATATTGGTGTGATAGAGCAACTGAAACTCAGTGGGTTTCGCGGAGAGGTTCGTCACCTCATCAATGATCGTGACGCTGTTTGATCCGACTGTGGTTTCAATTATTGAGGTCAGTCGCAAGCATGGGCCGAACATCGAACACTCATCCACGACGCCAATGATGGCGAGCTTGCCCGTCGCGGGATCGGTCGTGATCTCGACTCGATGAGCGGGTAAGTTGGAAATCTTACCATGCAGGGTCAGCTCGCCGAGGATCGGGTGGTCTTTGAAGTCCGTATCGCAACCGGGCGGTCCTATGAACGACAAGCCGCAGCGACAGAGCAGCTCATTGAATCCCGCCAACCAACCGAGCCCGCCTCGTTCTGTCTGATTCACAAAGGCCGGATTCACCGGCAATTTCACGGGCGAATCCCAACCGATCGGAATTCCCTGAAAACTGCCACGCCACAAGCCCATGCCGCGCGTCGGCAAAACGTCAAGCCGCAACGCACCGTTGTCGAGTTCGACGACATCGACTCCGTCCGACAAGCCACCTTTCATCCGCCGCTGCCGAACGGCCCAATTGGTCGAACCGGCCAACGGTGAATTAGTCCCGGTTAACTCAAAGTGATCGTGATAAACGTGGTTGGCGACATCCGTCAAAACGCGGCGCTCAACAGACATGAACGGCTCCGAAGAAACTCGAATATAAAAAGCAAAAACTCGAACAACGTCTACGACGCGATCCGAGTTTCTGGTTTCTGTCAGCGAGTTTCAACGCTACCTGCGATACTCGATGCTCACTGCTCCGTGAGCATCATTCCTTTGCAATTCTTCAAGTCCCTTTGATTTCCGTAGGACGGGCACTCTTGCCCGTCGTTTTACGCAACTCGACGGGCAAGAGTACCCATCCTACGGAACCTCAACCATTCGTGAGACAAAGACTCTAAACCAGACCAGCTAGCAGCGCATCAAAGTCGAAGGAATAAAACTCGTTGATCTCGGATGCGGACCCTACGATGGTGTCATTCGCATCTTTGGCAAAGCCATTTCCGCCACCCGCCAGATGATCCGTTCCAGAGTCACCCGAAACAAAATCGACGCCATCTTCGCCGAGCACCAGATCATTTCCGCTGCCGCCGTTGAGTGAATCGTCGCCGTCACTGCCGAGGATCGTGTCGCGATCTGTCCCGCCGCTGATTGTGTCGTTGCCTGAGCCGCCTCGAATCGCATCATTGCCGATTCCGCCAGCGATCTTGTCATCGCCCGCTTCACCGTCGATGACGTCATTCCCTTGACCGCCATCAATCGAGTCGTTGCCATCGCCGCCAAACAGAATGTCGTTGCTCATTCCGCCGAGGAGCGTGTCATCGCCGTTGCTACCGTAGAGCAACACCGGAATCGGCGAACTGGTGGCATCGATGAAGTTGTTGGAGTCGCCGCCAACAACTTCCACTTGTTCAAATCCCGAAATCGCCTTGCTTTCGAGCAGGATCGCACTTTGTTCAATGATGACCACGTTGAACTTTTGTTGTTTGACGAACACCAGCGGGGAATCGGTCTCTTCCACGAACAGGTCTTGGCCAGCACCACCGGCGACTTGATCGGCTCCTTGGCTGCCGCTGATGGTGTCGTCACCCCCTTGACCATCCAACGTATCGTTTCCATCGCCGCCGGTTATCACATCGCCGCCGAGGCCACCGAGCATCAAATCGTCGCCAGCGTCTCCTTCGAGCGTATCGAAGCCTGAGCCGCCCTGAACCGTGTCATTGCCATCGCCTCCGATGACGAAGTCGTCTCCCTCAGAGCCAGACACGAGATCGTTTCCAACGCCTCCATCAACAACGTCATCTCCGAGACCGCCATCGAGGGTGTCGTTCCCCGCGGCATCGGTGAGCGAGTCGTTGCCCAGGCCGCCATAGATTTTGTCATTGTCAGTGCCACCTTCGAGAGTGTCATCACCCGCTTCACCAGCGAGCGTGTCTTTACCCGCTCCGCCGTCGATATCATCATCGCCAGTGCCGCCCACGACTGAGTCATTCCCTTCTCCGCCAAGCAGGATGTCGTCGCCCCCCTGGCCATACACGAGATCGTTTCCAGCATCTCCGTAGACGATATCGTTGCCGTCATCGCCAGAGAGCGTGTCGTTCCCCGCACCGCCGATGATTTCATCAACGTCACCCCCTCCAGTGACTGAGTCATTCCCCTCTTCACCAAAGATTGAGTCGCTACCCGCACCACCTGAGATGGTGTCGTTGCCGCTGCCGCCTTTCAGAAAATCTGCTCCCTCGTCGCCGGTGATCACATCGGACCCACCTTCGCCAAAGATGAGGTCGTCACCCTCTCGTCCACGGAGTGAATCGTTGCCATCGCCTCCGACGAGGGTGTCGTTTCCGCTCCCGGCATCAATGCTGTCGTTGCCACTTTCTCCGAAGAGCGAGTCATCACCTTCTCGACCGGTCAGCGTGTCATTGCCGCTGCCACCAACCAGAGTGTCGTCACCGATCGCACCATCCAGCAGGTCATCTCCTGAGCCGCCAGAGAGGAAATCGTTACCATCATCGAGCGAGTTAGTATTCCCGCCGCTGCCGATCGTGTCGAGTTCCTCACCGATTTCGAGTGCCTCGTTTTCTACAGCCTCAAGCGGATCAAATTCCTCGCTGCTTTCGAGCGGGGCGTTGACTCCGCCACCTTGGAGGGTGTCATTGTTCCCACCTCCATCAAGCGTGTCGGCTCCGTCACCACCGATCAACAAATCTTTCGCGCCGCCGCCAAACAGGACGTCGTCCCCTTTGCCACCAATGAGTGTGACTGACATCGATGCGGCAGAGGCGTCAAACGCATTGTTGCTGTCACCGCCGATGAGCAAGACTCGTTCGATACTCGTGAAGCCTTCGACGTCATCCGATGACGCTCCCAAACCGGTGAGCGTCGAGTTCGTCACCGTGACCGAGCTGACGTCGGTCTCTTCGACGTACAAGTCGGTCCCGCATCCACCGCTGATGTTGTCGGTACCGGTCCCAGCCGTGAGCGTGTCGTCGCCATTTTGTCCACTGACGGTGTCGTTGTCATCGCCGCCATCCAAAAAGTCTGCTCCGTCTCCGCCGCGCAAGAGATCGTCGCCTGAACCTCCCAAAAGCGTGTCTTTGCCGGAGCCACCGTCGAGTACGTCGTCGCCTTCTTCGCCAACCAAACTGTCTTTGCCCGATCCGCTCAACACCGTGTCGTTGCCCGTGCCGCCGAACACCGTTGAATCCTGCGAAAACCCCGCGAGATTCAAGCGGTCATCGCCAGCACCCAAATGAGCAATCAAGCCGCGAGTGACCAAACCAACGGAGACGTGGACTTGATCGGTGAAGCTCGTGCCGTCAGTCGTCAACTCGTCCGTCGTTGAAGTGACGAGGAATTCGGTGGTCTTAATGTGATCTATGATTCTTGTCGTTTTTGTGACGGTGATGTTGCTGGATGTGTCGGCGATGTCGTCTAGCAAAAGATGTCCGGTGTTATCGACGTGGACCAGCACGTCGGCCGTCAGCAATTCGCGTGATTCCAGTCGCTCGACCCGAGGGCAGCGCAGCGTCATTCGGCCAGTCGGACGCAACATCTCCTTCATGAAACTGGAGGATCGCAACTTGGTCTGGACCGATCGGAGCCACGAAGAAAAGCACATGCTGAGCGTCTCCCAAACGACACAACTGGCGAAGTAAGATGGAGCGGCACGATGAGCACACTCCGCATTCCAGATCGGTTCGCCACGGCGCTTCACCGCACCATCGGTAGAAAGGTTCTAACCGTCGCTCGAATGAGCGGATGGTTGTCGCGGGCGTATGGATTTTGCTGCCGTTGGTACGGAGATCAGACGATCGACAAGGCAAAGTGGACCGATCAATCTGTGATCAGAAATCGTACGATCGGAAGACTTCGAGTGACGGAGAGCCTCGCCTACTTTGCGGGTTGTGCCAGTCGATACAGCACATGCCGTCGCAATGGGTCACCTTCTGGTAACAGCGGATGCTCAAAGTCCTCCACCGGATCGCGCTTCATGCCGAGTCGCTCCATCACGCGACGGGAGCGAATATTGTGCGGAACGGTAAACGAGACGATCTCCGAAAGTCCCAATTCCTCGAAGCCAAACTGAACAGCATGCTGAGCCGCTTCGGTGGCGTAACCGTGGCCCCAAGCGTGACGAGCCAAACGCCATCCGACTTCAATGCAAGGTGTGAAACTCGCCTCAAAGCGAGGAACACTCAAACCGACAAAGCCAATGAACGGCTCACCGCCGAGCACCTCGACGGCCCACCAACCGAATCCATGACGCTCGAAGTGATCTTGAATCCGTTGAGCAAGCGCATCGCTCTCTTCTTGGTTAAGTCGCTTGGGCATGAATCGCATCACGTCCGGGTCGGAATTCAATACGGCGAACGGCCCTCTGTCCGAGTCACGCCACTCGCGAAGAATCAATCGTGAGGTGTGACGGGCAAGGACGGTCATTGAGCGATCTCTGACGGCTTTGCAGGCGACAGTACAGGCTCACGATTCGTAGAACGGTTTTTCAAACCGTTCGAGTGTTCGACGTCACTTTGTCGAACGGTTTGAAATAACGTTCGACGAAAAACTGTTCATCGCTTTCACAAAACAAAAGCAGCGGGACACGCACCTGCCGATGTCCCGCCACTGAAGTCGTGATTGACTGCTGACATCGTTAACGCCGAAAGCGTTGTCATTTCTGCAAGATTGTGGTGCGACGCTCCGCGTCGCGATTCACGACGCAGAGCGTCGTGTCACAATATGGCTTTGCCGCGTTACTTCTTCTCTTCCGCCTTCTTTTTGGCTTCTTCGTCGGCTTTCTTCTTCTCCTCTTCAGCCTTCTTCTTGGCTTCCTCTTCTTTTTTCTTAGCCTCTTCCTCGGCCTTTTTCTTTTCTTCTTCCAGCTTCTTCTTGGCCTCTTCTTCTTTCGCCTTCACTTCGGCTTCGGCCTTGCGCATGGCTTCGATTTCCGCTCGCTTCTTTTCGAGAGCAATGTCGGGAATCAGTTGCGCTGTCGGAGCGGCTGCTTTGAATTTCGCCTGACCTTCTTCGGTGATCTTGGTCTGCCACACATAAACTCGCTTGAGGTTCTTCAATGCGGCAAGCGACTGAAGCCCAGCGTCCGTGACCTCAGTGCTGTAGAGGTTGAGGTATTCGAGATTCTGTAATCCCGCCAGTTGAGCCAAGCCCGCATCGGTCACTTTGGTCCGTTCGAGGTGCAATCGCACGAGACTTTTCGCGTCTTTGAGATGCTCCAGGGCTTTGTCGGTGACGTCCGTCCCGCGCAGGTTGAGTGAGTAGATGATGTTGCCAAGTGGCTTCACCGCTGCGACGTGATCATCGCCAACTTTTCCATCCGCCAAGTGAAAAGCAATGTCGAGGCGACTATCGTTCTGTGCGACCTGCAACACAGACCCACCCAACTTCTTCACGGCGGCGATGGCATCTAGTTCAGACTGAGTCGGCTTCGGAGCCTCTTTTGGTGCTTCCTTGACAGCTTCTTTCGGTTTGTCTTCCGCACTCAGCGGAAAGTTCCCCAAACCTGCGGCCAACAACGAACACAACACAGCAAAGCAGAAACGTCGCATGGGATAATCCTCCTGACACAACGGTTGATGAATGTTGCCAACTCTGGCGAGGATTCTATCAACCGCGTGCGTGAGGGCGAGCGACCTCGTCGCCCGGTTTTTCAAACCGGGTATTTCTGTTTGCCCGGTTTGAAAACCGGGTTACGAAAACACGAAGTCATCCTTCATTACAACATGACACTCCGCCGATCACTCATGCCGCATCGACGCTTTTCCGGTGAGATTTTTCCCGGTGAGATAATTTCCGGTGAGCAACGAGACTTTGTTGAATGGGACCACGACCGTTATTGCGATCAAGTCTTTCGACAAACAAGCCGCCAGACTGTTCGTCGGGTTGGCGGGATTACCCGTGGCCGGAGTCACCGTAATCGTGACCGACACGTCCGCCGTTGCGACACCACATGTCGAGGTCAGAAAAGTCTGAATCGACGTGGTCACAGCCGAGTTCGTGCTCCCGTCAACGATCGCTTGACGAGCCCCTTCGCGAGCGGAGTTCGTCACTAATTGGCTGACCATGAAGCCGCGTCCGAATTCGATGATGCCGAAAACCATCGTGCAGAAAATAGGCAACACCAACGCCATTTCGACGGCGACGGCACCACGTCGGCGTTTCGTTGACGACGGATTTGAAATGTCCCGCAGCATGATGGCATCCAATCTTTGAGCTTGATTCAACCCAATCCTTGTTCCCTGAAACTCTAGGTCACAAGCAGGTACGGGCAAATTTGTTTTCGAGTTCCTCCCAAAATTTCACAGCGGCTCGCGTTGGGCAAAGTGGACCGGCCAGCGATATAAACACACGCCCCTTTACTCTCCGTTGCTCACTTTGAGGAACTTCGTATGAGTTTGACTGATCCGGCCCGTCGAATATTTTTTTCCGCGACGGTATGCGTTGTCTCTGTGCCGTGGTGTTTGGCTGCTGATCTGAAACCGGCTGCCGAGAAGTCCGTCGAACCGCTCGTGAATCATTCTGTCGTCGCGGGCTTCGAGCGGTTCTTTGAATCCGCAGGAAGCAACGCGCCGAAAGATTTGAGTCCGGGCGGATCGCTGTTGCTTGGCGAATTGGGCTGCGTCGCTTGTCATCAAGCAGACGGAGCGGCGGCAAAGCAGGTCATGTTGAAGAAGGCTCCGGTATTGGACGGTGTCGGCTCGCGCGTGCGGTTGAGTTTCATCAAGGCGTTGCTTGCAAATCCTCAGCAGGCGAAGCCTGGAACAACGATGCCCGATCTCTTGGCCGCTCTGCCGGACACCGATCGAGCAACCGCAGTCGAAGTATTGACGCACTTCTTGGCGACGACCGGTGTCCCGCAAGACGCGATGTCAGAACACAGTGCCGTGATTGCGGGCGAACAACATTTTCATCGCTTCGGTTGCGTGGCTTGTCACTCTCCGCGCAAGGAGGCGGGACCGATTCCGAAGGCTTCGCAGACGCAGCCGGTTGATGAGGACGATGACGACGCACCGAAGAAGGTCATCACTCAGACGGTCGTTCCGTTGGGTGATCTCGCAGCGAAGTACACGCTGCCGAGCCTCGCGAAGTTTTTGCAAGACCCCCTCGCCGTGCGACCATCAGGACGGATGCCGGGGCTGAACTTGAATGACAAAGAGGCGCGCGAAGTGGCGAGTTACTTTTTCAAAGACCACAAGGTTCCGCCGAATGTGAATTACGCGTACTACGAAGGGGCGTGGGACGACGTGCCCGACTTCGACAAGCTCCAGCCGATTGCGACAGGAACGGTCTCCGGCTTCGATCTGTCGGTCGGCAAGCGACACGACAATTTCGGAATGCGGTTCACCGGCTTCCTGCATATTGCGAAGCCGGGTCAGTATCAATTTTGGATCGGCAGCGATGACGGCAGTCGGCTGGCGATTGATGGCAAGGAGGTCGTCAAGAACGGTGGCGTGCATCCTCATGCGGACAAAGAAGGACGAACGTCGCTCGATGTTGGTCCGCATGAAATCACCGTTGATTACTTTCAAGGCGGCGGCGAATGGACGCTGACGCTCGACATGCAGGGTCCGAGTCTTAAGCGACAATGGGCCGCGCCGTTCGTAACGTTGACTCGCGAAGTTCCCAAGCCTGCGAGCAACGATGGCCGTGATAAACCGTTTGAGGTTGTTCCGGAACTGGCAGCAAAGGGACGTCAGTTGTTCGCGACGTTGGGTTGCGCGTCGTGTCACCAGCTCAAAGAAGACAACAAGGTCATCGCCTCGGAGTTGAAAGCGAAGCCGCTCTCGAAGCTCGCAACGACCGGCGGCTGCTTGGCAGCGGACGCTCAGAAAAGCTTGCCGCATTACAAACTGAGCACGCTGCAAAAATCGGCAGCGAGCGCGGCGTTGTCCTCTGTCAGCAAAGCGGTCGAGCCGACGTCTGCCGATGTGGTCGCTCATGCCTTGCTCACGTTCAATTGCTATGCGTGTCACGAACGAAACAAGCTCGGCGGCGTTGAACAAGTTCGTAATGCACATTTCGAGACGATGATTCCCGAAATGGGTGACGAAGGTCGCATTCCGCCGGCGCTCGACGGTGTCGGCGATAAACTGCGAGAAGACGCTTTGCAGAACATCTTGCAAAACGGCGCAAAGGATCGGCCTTACATGCACGCTCGGATGCCGAAGTTTGGAGCCGGTTCGCTCGCGAAGGCGTTTGCGGAAGTGGACCTCAAGACTGCTGCGAACTTGGCTGCCTCCGAAGAAGCGTTGCCGAAATTGAAGTCGGCAGGTCGGCAACTTGTTGGCGACAAGGGCTTGTCGTGCGTCAAATGTCATCCGTTTAACGAACACGCTGCGACCGGCGTTCAAGCGATCAACCTCAATGCGATGACCAAGCGGTTGCGCGAAGATTGGTTCTATCGTTACCTCGCTGATCCACAGGTCTATCGCCGTGGGACTCGGATGCCCGCTCCGTGGCCGTTCGGGATGGCGACGATCAAAGAGGTGTTGAACGCGGACGCGAGTCAGCAGATGCAGGCGGTTTGGAAGTATTTGTCGGACGGCAACAGCGCGGCGATTCCAGCAGGCATCGTGCGTGAGGCGATTGTTCTCGTACCCGACAAAGAGCCGATCCTGTATCGCAACTTCCTGCAAGGCCCCGGCCAGGATGGCGGCAACATCACCACATCACGCGGCTTCGCGATCGGATATCCCGAAGGAGTGAACCTCGCGTTCGACGTTGATCGTTTCGCGCTGTTGTGGATTTGGCAGGGGCAATTCATCGACGCCTCGAAGCATTGGGTCGGACGTGGTCCCGGTTTTCAAAATCCGCTTGGCGATAACGTGCTCGCCCTTCCCGCCGATGTTCCGTTCGCGTTACTTGCCGACGCGAGTACCGCCTGGCCGAGCCAACCGGCAAAGGATCAAGGCTACAAGTTCAAGGGTTATCGCTTTGATGAAGTTCGCCGCCCGATCTTGCAGTATCAGTTTGGCCAGTTGTCGATCGACGATCACATCGTCGCGAAGAAGTCCGGCAAAGAACTTTCGTTCGGTCGCACTCTGACGTTGTCGGCTGCCGCCGGTGACGCGAGCAGTTTCAAAAACCTTACCCTGCAAGCCGCGACCGGTCGCAAGATCGAAGTCGCGAAGGATGGAGCTGATGGTTGGTACGTGATTGATGGAACTTTGAAACTGCAAATTGTCGGTGCTGGTAAACTGCCGGTGATCCGCCCAGCCGGCAACCGCTTCGAGTTGCTCGTTCCGGTCGAATTGTCGAACACCGGCGCGAAGATCGGTTTGAATTACGTGTGGTGATGATGCCGTAGCACGGACGCCTAGTGCTTCGTCACTTCTTGACTTTCGGGTTGGGTGGCTTTCGGGTTGGGTGGCTGGGGTCGAGCAACGCGAGCCCCCAGCGAAACACAGGCTGGGGGCACACTTCGCTCGACCCCAGC
>JAYUFI010001155.1:0-1068 GCA_043738805.1 Planctomycetaceae bacterium
CATCGCGCGGACTGAGGTCACGCTCCATGTGGGTCTTGGTACGTTCCGCCCGGTCGCGGTCGAAAACCTCACCGAACACCAGATGCACTCGGAATGGTGCGAGTTGCCCGAGGCAGCCGTTCGCGAAATCGAAGCGACTCAAACTCGAAATGATCGCGTCGTCGCCGTCGGCACAACGAGTTTGCTGACGCTCGAATCGGCCATGCTCCACGGCGGTCTTCAAGCGTGGAGTGGCGAGACGCGGCTGTTCGTTCGTCCGCCGCACTCATTCCAGATCGTGAACGGGCTGCTGACCAATTTTCATTTGCCGAAGTCAACGCTTCTCATGCTGGTCAGCGCGTTCGCGGGAGCCGACTTCATCCGTGAGGCTTATCAAGCCGCGATCGCCGAGCAGTACCGCTTCTTCAGCTACGGTGACGCGATGCTGATTCTGTGAGTGTGCCACAACCCCATCGGGCATGGGGACTGTCGAGATATTTTTCGGTGGCGGAGTTGGATTGTGGTGTGAGGCTCGGCTTGGTTGTTATTTTGGGGTTGATTGGACCGGGTTGCGTCTGGTTTCTTTGGTGCGAAGCGGTGAGATGGCTGTTCACGTTTTGAACCGGCTGTTTACTCGCTTTCACCCGAGTGCCATCCGTCGCGATATCGACCAACCGCAACAACCCGGCTGCCAAAGCAACGCGGGCGATTATTTTGATAGTCCCCAAGCCCTCTCCCCCTCCAAGGCGAGGAACGAAGGGACAAGAAGAAACACTCCCAACCAGCGGATGCACACGCTTGTGCGTCTTCGATCCCGTCACGCATTCGGTGACGATGCGCGTCTGGATTGGATCGATGCAGACAATTGACTGACATCGGACATTCACCTGACATCTGGCATTCGCCCAAGCTGGCCGCATGGGCTACGCTGGGCATGACGCTTCCGTTTTGCAGGGGTCGCCGCTAAGTTGCCTCGCATCGGTTGATCCTGATTCTGATGCAAGGGAGTTCGTGATGAAGTGGTCTGTTTGTTGGAGCGGTTTAGCAGTCTGTTGGTTCGCGGCTCAAGTGGCATTCGCTCCTGTTCCA
>JAYUFI010001156.1:0-7969 GCA_043738805.1 Planctomycetaceae bacterium
CCGTTCCACCCTGAACTCGCCGACAGAAGTTTAGCGCCCTCGATTTGTTCCGCGAGCATCCCTTTGGCAAAAATTCACAAGCTCAGAGCGACTGGACGACAGTGTTAACAGCCTGTGGTAAATCATTGTGGCTCGACGCTCCGCGTCGAGAGTGGCGGTCATTCGACGATGATTTTGCCTGCCGTTCACGCTGCGGAGCGTCGTGCCACAATGTTGCGGCTTCGGCATGCGATTTTGTTGACAAGCACGGTTTGAAAAACCGTGCTACGGAAATCGGGCATCACTTAACTGCCAAACTCTTCTTCCAGTCGCCGTAGACGATGCTCTCGCGGTAGCGGCTGAATGGACGACCGGCTCCGACCGTCAAAAACTGGATGCCGGTCTTTGTTCCGGATAGTCCCAACTCGGATTGAGCAGCCAGAGCGAACTCCGTTGCACGCATACGATGGCTCGAAGATTTGTTGGGACGTTTCCCTTCAAAGATGATTTGCTTGGCCGTCGAGCCTTTGTCTTCGATTCCCCAAAATTTCGCGAAGCTCTTGGCGTCGATGATGCTCGCCACCGGACGACCGCTTGAGCCGAGCCACTTCGACATGCCGTAGACGTTGTCCCCACCTTGCCACGAACGGTCTTTCTTGCTGTTGTCCGCCGTCAAGAACGAGCCACCGATCCAGTCGGTTTTCAATAAGCAGCCCTCGGCCGTGACGCTCACCGGAGTGCTGACGTTCGGCGTGTGAATCACGTTTGTTCCTTGCAGCGTGCAGTTTCGCAGAGTCAGCGAGGTCGTCGCTTCTTTGGCGGTCACGGGCTTCATGATCGCCACGCAGTTGTCGCCAAAGAGCAAGCAGTTGTCGGCGTCGATCGTTTGTTGTCCGGCTGCGGCGACTTCGATTGCCGCGCGACCGCCACCGAGCAAGCAGTTTCGCATCTGTACTTGAGACGGCTCAGTCACTTCGACCAAGGCGACTCCTTTGCGTCCTTCTTCGGTGATCGAGCAATTCAACATCCGCAGTGATCCGCCCGCGACTCGAACAACACTCCAGGAGATATTCGCAGCACCTTCAGCCGCATCGAAATCGAGTTTCAAGCCTTCGAGCGTGACACTCGAATTCACCACCTTCACCATGTAACGCGTTTCCGGATCTTTGTCCGGACGAGCCCGCAAACCACGAGCATCAAGACCGACGTCGTAAACGAATGTTGGTAGATAACCATAACCTGCTTCGATCGTCAGGTTCTTGTCGATGATCACGTGTGGCATTTTGAACGGGCCGTCTCCTTCGACCCTTAATGTCTCTCCGGGTTGAGCCGCTTTGAGCGCTTCGTCAATCGTGCTGAAACGAGGCTTGTCAGCTCGATTGATGAAGACGAACGCCTTCTCCGGTTCCCCTTCCAGCAGCCGAGAAATATCGCTGCCAAGATTCGCTTTGCGCAGGAACAAGATCGCGAACGCGGTCTGCGAAAGCCCTTTGTCGTTGTGCTCTTCAGGCCACGAGCCGTCCATCTTTTGAGTCTTCAGCAACACATCGGAGTTCTTCGCGAACCAATCGACGCCGCCAAACTTTTCGATGCCGAGCATCACGCCCAACCGCTCGATCGACCACAAGAAGTACCGCGCGGTATCGCCTCCTTGCACGAAGCGACCCGCTTGTTCAAGCCCCTTCGCAAAGATTGGATCGGTCATCAACGTGTTCCCCGCATCGGACTTTCCTCCGGCCGCATTGATCACAGCGGTCTTGTCTCCTGTTGCCAAAAGAGCCTTCTTTTCATCGTCGCTCTTCTTCGTTGCATCGGACCCTCCACCAGCAGCCGGCTTCTTGGAACCGCTCGCTCCCGTCTTTGACTTGTCATCGCCGGTGACTTCACGCTCTTCGATTTGCTTTCGCAATTTGTTGGCTCGCGCGGCGGTCAGGCAGAACAGACCGGCAAACGTCATCGCACTTCCCGACGGATTTGTGACGGCGGTCTCACCTTGCTTTGCCGGGGCGACCGTATACGGCCAACCGCCGTCACTGTTTTGAGTCGTCTTGAAACGATGCGCGACTGCCGCCATCGGCTGATCAATGTCGATTCCCGATCGCGAAGCGGTCCACAGACCGAGCACCGCTAACTGCGTGCAACTGTTGTCGCCGAAACCTTCCGGCGGCTTCGGACGTGATTCGGGGTTCGTCAGGATCGACGACGTGATCTTCGCCGGACACGTATAAGTCCAACCGCCAGCGGTGTTCTGTCCGGCAATCAACCGCGCCCCCAAGTCGCGGATGATCGACTTGTTACTGTGCTCGTCCAACCGCGACAGCAACACGATTGCTAATGCGATGTCATACGTCGAACCGAGCTCCTTCGTATTCTTGCGAACGTATCGCTGTCCCTTCTCGATCACCGGATCAAACTGCGACACGCCGTTCTCTAACAGCGCCAATGTGCAGAGCGACGTGATCCCCACTTCATGAGCCGGAAACTCCCAGTTCCCCTCGTCGAACTGCTTTGACTTGAGAAACACAACCCCCTTCAGCCGCGCGTCCGTCAGCTTTGAATCATCGACCGTCTGAGCACCCAAAACCTGCGGCAGGAAACAAGCGACCGCCAGACAAATCGAGAGCAGATTCTTGAGCGTCATGGTTTTGATCTCCTTCTAATAATCTCCGTGTTCTCTGTGCCTTTGTGTTTCAAAACTTCAACATAGCGGCACAGAGAACACGGAGAAGGCAGCGGCATTGAATAGATGATCTCGGATTAAATGCAGTCATTTGGATGCTCTGCGTGATCGCGACAATCACTTTCACTTTGCCAGCGGCAGAAATTTCACGCAGACGGGTGTCGGGACTTCGATGCTGGAACCGGTCGGCTCCAGTTTGCCGGTGGTTTGGTCGACTCGGAAAACGATCACGCTATCGCCATCTTGATTCGCGACCAACAGGTAATGGCCAGTCGGATCGACGTTGAAGTTGCGCGGCGTCTTGATCCCCATGCTCTGATGACCGACGGCGGTCAGCTTGCCGGTCGTTGTATCAATTGCAAACACGGCAATGCTGTGATGCCCGCGATTCGAGCCGTACAAAAATTTGCCGCTCGGATGCACGACCACTTCGGCAGTTGACATCCCTTTGCGATCGGTCACTCCCTCGGGGAGTGTCGTGATGGTTTGCAACGTGTTTAGGTTTCCCTTGTCCGCGTCGTACTGAAACGCCGTGACAGTCAGCGACATCTCGTTGATAACGTAAGCAAACTTGCCACTGGAATGAAACGCGAAGTGCCGAGGCCCAGAACCGGAAGTGACCTTTGCTGCTGCCGGATCGTTCGGGGTGATCGAACCCTTCGCGGCATCGAAGTGATAAACCTGCACGGTGTCTAATCCGAGGTCCGCCACAAACGCGAAACGATTCTTCGCATCCACGTTGATCGAATGCGCGTGCGGAGCTTCTTGTCGCCCTTTATCGACACTCGTCCCTTTGTGCTGCACGAAGCTCGATGCCTCGCCGAGCTTTCCGTCCGCTTGAATCGGCAAAACGGCTGCACTGCCGCCGCCGTAATTCGCGACCAGCACATTCTTCCCCGCACGATCAACAACCAAGTGACACGGTCCGGCACCGACCGACGATTGTTGATTGAGCAGCTTGAGATTTCCCGTCGCCGGATCAATCGCAAACGCATTCACCGCACCTGCCGGCTTGCCACCGAAATCGCTGATCTCGCCGACGGAGTACAAAAATTGTTCGTTCGGAGCGATCGCCAAAAACGAAGGACTCGTTGCTTCCCCCGCAAGGACCGGCGGCGACAACTTACCGGTCGCCAGATCGAGTTCACTCCGATAAATGCCTTTGCTCACTTTGCCTGTATACGTTCCAAAATAGACTCGCTGCTTGCCACTCGGAGCATCAGCCGCATTCGCGAACGAGGCTACCATTCCAAACAAACATGTCACGCCAAACAGACTTCGAACAAAGCAGCTCATCACGGATGCTCCTGGATAAAATCGAAACAGAACTCAACGCCACGCGCAGCGGACGAGCTTCGTTATCTTCATTCGTCGTTGATTCTGCTAGTGCCGCAACCGGGAATTGTTGTGGCACCAGAGGGCAAGTTTCGCTGTTGTGATTTTGGAGTGTCTGAGTTGACGTCGGTGTGATGGGTAGAAGCGTTGGCGATGCTGAGGGGTTGTTGGTTTTGCGGCGGCTCGCAAGCCACCGCAAAAATCACCTTCGCCGCATTCCCAGGCATAACGCTCCTCATTTGACTGAGCATCTATAGCTCAACCCCCAAATCGCGTCCGATGAGAGATTAATTCCAAACGGCGGCTCTAGCACGACGCGCAAACGAGTGATGAGTGGCGTGCAAGCGAGTGATGAACACCGCCAGGCGGTAGACTACTCGTTGACGCGGCGTGCTGATTTTGAAGTCGCAGCCAGAAGTTCGACTTGCTCGCTCAAGTGCTTGCGGGGTCCACGGACAGCGGCTAACCTCCACCGCTCTTTTGGCCGCACTGGCGGGTCACTTCGCGTCACGAAATTAGTTGGGTTGCTGCTCTCCGATGTCCGACCCGAATCAACGCATTGTCATCACCGGCGTCGGCCTGACTTCGCCCAACGGGAATAGCTTGGCCGAATTTCGAGCGAATCTGCTCGCGGGAAAGTCGGGAGTCTCGAAGTTTGAAACGCGGTACATCGGCGAAGTTCTGGCCGGTGTCTGCCACTTCGACCCGTTGAAGTACCAAAAGAAGAAAGATGTTCGCCGAGGGACGCGCGCTGGTTCAATCGCCATTTATTGTGCAAACGAAGCGGTGCAAAACAGCGGTTTGAATTGGGCCGAAGTCTCGAAAGACCGAGTCGGTGTCTACATCGGTATCACCGAACACGGCAACGTTGAGACTGAGAATGAGATTTTTGAAATCTCGCAGTTCGGTTACGACACGAGTGTTTGGTCGCATCATCACAATCCTCGTACAGTCGCGAACAATCCTGCGGGTGAGGTGACGCTTAGTCTACAAGTCACCGGCCCGCACTTGTGTCTCGGAGCCGCTTGTGCTGCGGGAAATGCGGGCTTCATCCAGGGCGTGCAGATGTTGCGATTGGGCGAAGTCGATATGGCGATCTGTGGCGGCGTCTCGGAAAGCATTCACACGTTTGGCATTTTCGCGAGTTTCAAAAGCCAGGGTGCGCTCGCGTCAAACGGCGTTCCGGAGAAAGCGAGTCGGCCATTTGACCTCGATCGAAACGGCATCGTGGTCGCCGAAGGTGGCGGACTCGTCACGCTCGAACGTCTGCCGAGCGCGCTGGCTCGCGGTGCGAAGATTTACGGGGAAATCGTTGGCTATGCGATGAATTCGGATGCGACTGACTTCGTGCTGCCTGATCCGACTCGTCAGGCTCAGTGCATGAGGTTGGCGTTGTCTCGCGCAGGGATCGGTGCCGACCAAATTGACATCGTCAGCAGCCACGCGACAGCGACGGAACAGGGCGATATTGAAGAGTCGCTCGCGTTGCGTGAGGTCTTTGGCAATTGCCCGAATGTGGCGATCAACAACACGAAAAGCTTCATTGGCCACGCAATGGGAGCCGCCGGTGCGCTGGAATTATTGGGGAATGTCCCCGCGTTTGACGATCATTTGGCCCACGCTACAATCAACCTCGATCGACCGGACCCTCGATGTGAATTGCCGCAGTTGGTGGCGAATCAACCGCGAAAAATGGGGCGAGTGGAGTGCATCCTCAATAACTCGTTCGGCATGTTGGGAATTAACTCGGTTGTGATTGTGAAGCGGTTTTCGGGGGCTTGAGCTTGGCTCTGTCCAGCAAATCAGCCGCAGGGCGCTAGCCCTGGTTGCTCTGCTGGGAACCGGGGCTAGCGCCGCGCGGCTAATTCGATTTGCGGGACAGAGTCTAGTACTATTTGTGACTTTTTGACGTGTTGGAGTGAGCGGAATGAGTGCGGATCAGATTCGACAAGTCATCCTCAACATCTTGATTCGGATTGCTCCGGACAACGATCTGACGAACCTGAAAGACGAGGTTCCGTTCCGCGAGCAGATGGAACTCGACAGCATGGATTTCCTCGACATCGTCATGGAAATCCGCAAGCGCTATCGGGTCCAGATTCCCGAAGAGGATTACACGTTCCTCAATACGATGGCCAGCACCGTCAGCTATTTGTTGCCGCGTTTGCAAACGGCGAATGCCTAACGGAAAACGTGGAGTAGGCGGCTCGCCTGCTCGTATCTCCCAATGCAATCACAGGCGAGCCGCCTGTGCCACGATATTCAACTCACGATCCGCGCGATGTACGACACCATCATCATCGGTGCGGGATTATCGGGACTCGCGGCAGGGATTCGGCTCGCGTATTACGAGCGGCCCGTTTGCATCGTCGAAAAACACACGACGATCGGCGGGCTGAATTCGTTTTATCGGCTGCGTAAACGCGACCACGATGTCGGCCTGCACGCAGTGACGAATTACGCCAAGCCGGGGACGAAAACCGGGCCGTTGAGCAAATTGCTGCGGCAACTACGGCTCCGCTGGGAAGACTTCGATCTCACGCCGCAGTGCGGTTCGGCGGTCGCGTTCCCGGGTGTGACGCTGCGATTTACGAACGAGTTCGATGTCCTTGAACAACAGATCGCCGAAAGCTTCCCGGCTCAGATCGACGGCTTTCGGCGACTCGTGAGACGGATCAATGGGCATGACGAATTGAATCTCGCGGCGCGAGAATCATCGGCTCGCGAGGTTGTCAGTTCAGAAATTACGGACCCGCTGTTGGTTGATATGTTGTTTTGCCCGCTGATGTTTTACGGCAGCCCGACGGCTCACGACATGGACTTCACGCAGTTTGTGATCATGTTCAAGGCGGTCTTTCAAGAAGGCTTCGGACGACCACATGAAGGTGTGCGACTCATCATGCGGAAGTTGGTGAAACAGTTTCGCGGCTTCGGCGGCGAACTCCGTTTGCGGACAGGCGTGCAACGCATTCTGTCAGACAACGGTCGCGTCACCGGAGTTCAGCTTGAAGACGGCACGGTGCTCGAAGCCAAACATGTCGTGTCGAGTGCCGGATCGGCCGAGACCATGCGGTTGTGTGATGTCGAACCGGCAGAACCGGAGCCGTATCGGCCCGGTGTAATCTCGTTTCTCGAAACGATCTTTTCGCTGGACTGCATGCCATCCGATTTGGGGCACCACGAGACGATCGTGTTCTACAACGACAGTGATCGCTTCGTGTACGACGCGCCGCGCGAGCCGATCGACTTACGCAGCGGCATCATTTGCTCGCCGAATAATTTTCAGTACGACAAGCCGCTTGACGAAGGGCGAGTGCGGATCACGGCACTCGCCAACCCGGACTATTGGATGACGTTGCCGCAAGAGCAATACATCGCTGAGAAGGAGGCTTGGACACAACGCATCGTCGAGTCGGCCTTGCGATTCATGCCCGACTTCCGTAGTCATGTGGTTGATACCGACGCTTTCACACCGCGAACGATCACGAAGTTCACGAGCCACTTCAACGGCGCGGTTTACGGAGCACCGCACAAAATTCGGAGCGGGGAGACGCACCTGCAGAACTTGTTCTTGTGCGGCACCGATCAAGGTTTTTTGGGAATCATCGGTTCGATGTTGTCGGGCATCACCATTGCCAATCTCCATTTGTTGAAGTCGCCATA
This sequence comes from Planctomycetaceae bacterium, assembly GCA_043738805.1. GTDB lineage: Bacteria > Planctomycetota > Planctomycetia > Planctomycetales > Planctomycetaceae > SXKJ01. The sequence continues at coordinate 7,658 of JAYUFI010001156.1, forward strand.
AGATGTCACACGAACTGTCGATTGCTGACGGTGAACAACTTTGTTCTGTCGATGAAAACGACGAATTCCGGCAGTTGTTCGCTGCGATTTTGGATTACGCGATCATCATGCTGACGCCCGAAGGGCTGATCCGTAGTTGGAATCCTGGAGCGCACCGCTTGCATGGATACGACGAAAATGAAGTTGTCGGTCAATACTTCGGCGTGCTGTATCCGAAGGGCGGCATTGATGTCGGAGCCGCCGAATTTCAACTGCGGTTCGCTGTCGATCATGGCCGGCATGAACAAGAAGGTTGGCAAGCTCGCAAAGACG
>JAYUFI010001157.1:0-3019 GCA_043738805.1 Planctomycetaceae bacterium
TCGAGATTGAGCAGCTTCAACGCGACATCGACAACATTCGCGCAGGTGATGACCGCAATGAATTTGAAACATCGCTGGCCAAGAGCGAACGAGCGATCCTCGAAGGAGAGCAACGCGATCTTGCCGTACAGCTTCGTGAGCACGAGTCGCAATACAGCGAGGCCCGTGAAGCGGTCGGTGCCGCGCGCAAGGAACTTGCTCAACTCGACGGCTCCGAGATCGTGGCGAGCCTCAACGAAGAACTGTCCCGCAAACGTTCGCTGCTCGCCACCGAGGTCGATCGTTACATGCCATTGGTCTACGCGCGGCATCTGCTCAACACGGCGGTCAGTCGCTTCGAGAAAGAAAATCAACCGGAGATGATCAAGACAGTCTCGCGACTGCTCAGCCAAATGACCGCCGGCAAGTACATCGAGTTCGACCGCTCCGGCAGCAGTAAACAACACGTCCTCATCCGCCGCTTCGATGGCGTCGAACGGACCCCCGATCAACTCAGCACCGGCACGCGCGAGCAACTCTATCTGGCCATCCGCCTCGCCTACGTCTTGCACTACTGCGAGAAAAACCAACCGCTCCCCATCGTCATCGACGACGTGCTCGTCAACTTCGATGAAGCCCGCAGCCGGCAAACGTTGATCGCGCTGGCCAACATTTCAAAGTCGGCTCAAGTGCTGTTCTTCACCTGCCATCCCCACATGGTAAGACTCGCTCAAGATGTCGTCTCTGGGTTGAATCCGATTGAGCTGCCCGGCAGATAGTGGAGTTTTCTTGGGGGTTAGCTGCTGGCTATTGAGCTTCATCGCTCTTCGTCTCACGAAACTCTCGCGTGGGCCGATTTTTCTCGCGTGGTCGCAGGAACCGACCGATCGCGGCGACAGCCAACATGAGCGGCACATACTGACGTGGATTGCGCGCGATCATGAAGATCGCCACCATGATCCCGATCAACGTCGTCATGGAAACGTTGGCCCATTTGCCGAGCGTTCCGTCCTTCGGCAACGCCATCCACAGCGCAGTCAACACGAGTCCGACTCGCGTGAATATCCCACGCCACATATTGACATCATCGTCTTCATACAAGAACGCCGCGCCCGCTCCGATCAGGCAGGCGATCGCAAGCACTCCGACCATTGCGCGGTTGATAGTGACGGTTTGGTTTTCGGACACGGCGGCTCGAATCTATGTGCTCAAGCTGAGCATTTTCTGGGGAGGTCATTTCACCGCGAAGGCGCAAAGAACGCGAAGAGCTGCAAAACAAAATCAGGAACACGGCCAATTCCAAAATCTCCTCGCACAATGACCATGTGAAAGCATTTTGTCGCGTTCCTTCGCGTACTTTGCGCCTTAGCGGCGAACAATGCTCCGTTTGAATAACTGGAGTTGTGCGGCGCAGTGTTTGTTGACGAGGTCAGCATTCTGTGACCGAACACCGAATTGCTCAACAGGTGAGTTCCGGAAAATCAGTCGGCAGATCGCTCAGAAATCCGGTGCTGTCTCCATCACATCAACTCCCTCAAGGCAAGTAGAGACAGGAACTCGAACGCAAGATTCGAGGCCAAGATCGCGGTGATCTGACTCGGATCATACGGTGGTGAGACTTCAACGAGATCAAAGCCGATCAAGTTCAGGCCACGCAAGCCGCGAACCAGTTGCAACATTTGATGACTCGTGAGGCCGCCGACTTCCGGGGTTCCGGTTCCCGGAGCGAACGCTGGATCGACGGCGTCGATGTCGAGCGTCACATAAGTCGGCTTCGAGCCGACACACTGCCGCACTTCTTCAAGAATCGACGCGACGCCGCGCAAATGCACTTCGTCGATCGTCAGCATCTGCGCGCCGAGTTGTTTCGCATCCTCGTAATCTTGAGGACCTGCAGTTGGTCCACGAATACCGATCTGAAAGTAGGCTGTCGTGTCGATCAAATCTTCCTCGATCGCTCGGCGAAACGGCGTTCCGTGGCTGAATTTGAAGCCGGGATACTCTTCGTCCCAAGTGTCAGGATGTGCGTCGAAATGCACGACCGCCAGCGGTCCGTGAACAGCCGCGTGAGCACGCAACAGTGGCAACGAAATCGAATGCTCGCCGCCGAGCGTGATCAGCATTGCTCCCTGTTGCAGAATCGTCTTTGCGGTTGACTCAATGGCCTGATGTGTCGCGCTGACATCTACGGGCACGACATCCACGTCGCCGTAGTCGATCACGTTCAACCGCTCGAATGGCGCGACACCGAGCACGTTGTTGTAGCCCCACAACAACAGCGATTGTTCGCGAATGGCTCTCGGCCCGAGGCGGGTTCCGCTGCGGTACGAGACCGTGCTATCGAACGGCACTCCCAGGATCGCTACATCAACATCGGTCAGTTCACGAGTTTGCGGACGTCGCCCAAACGTGGCGATTCCTTGAAACGGAGGAGCAGAGAATGACGAGCCAGTGGAGGTCATGGAGTGAGGTCCGAAGAGGAATCACAAATCTCAAGAACTACTCAAACGCCAAATTCATGATTCCTAATCCGTGTTTTATCTGTGTTTCATCCGTGGCTGAAAAGTTTCTTGGGTTTAGCGCACGGATTGAACACGGACCAGAGAGAAGGTAAGGACTCGAGGAGAAATGACTTCGTGTTTTCGTAGTCCGGTTTTTCAAACCGGTCGAATTGAACCCGCCCGGTTTGAAAAACCGGTCTACGGAATCATTCTTCCTCGCCTCCTCAGGGAGAGGTTTCGCTGGAACGCTTCTTGTTTGTCTTTGTCTTCTCCCTTTTCATCAGGCAGCAGAGTAGCAGCCCAAAAATGCATACAAAAAGAGCGCATGTTTCGGACAAAGACTCTATTTGCTATCGCGTCTGAAACTCGCGCGGCTTGCCGTCCGCGCCGATTTGCACGGTGTAGCTCGCGCCGTCGGAAGCGACGGACGCTTTGACGAAAACCCCTTTGCAAGCGGTTGTCTCGGCGTCGTTGGCGATGAGTTCGATCGGCGTTTGTTCGTCGGGCTTCAGGCGAACGTTGCGGTGCAGTTGATAGAC
>JAYUFI010001158.1:0-20990 GCA_043738805.1 Planctomycetaceae bacterium
CGTCAAAAAAAGAAACTCAAAACTGCATCGACCACTCATTGCGAATCGTCAGTTCCACCAAGGCCGATTGATTCACAGCCTCTCTGCGTCGCGATTCACGCCGCAGAGCGTCATGTCACAATGTGGCTTCGTCGCGTTATTTCTTGCTCGGCTCTTTCGCCTCAATCTCCGGAACAAGTTCGAGCAGCACTTCGGTTCCCACCGGTGGGATGCGTTCGGTCCAGGTTTCCCACATCAGGTTGGCTTCACCTTCAGCACTGCTCTTGGTGGCCAAGTCGAGCATGGCGGACGGGAAGTTCGCGACGCAAATCAAGTCGCCTCCTTCGGCGAGGTACGACTTCTTGCCGGTCGCGTCATCGACATAGAAGCCGCTGCCGGTGAAGACCCACGGAGCGTCGAGCGGTTTCGGTTGCGTTGTGTCGAAAAATTTATTGATCGCTTTGCGATACTGCTCGTTCTTGGACATCGCCAGAAACGTGTCACGTTGTTTTTCGGTCATTTGCCCGAACCAATACAGCTCTTTGTTTTTCTCGTCCCACTTCAGATCAATCCCTTCTTTCAAGTCGAGTCCCTCTGGCTTCTCCTCGAAGATTTCGACAAAGAAGCGTCGCGACGAATTGCGAATCCATTTCTCTGCTGGCTCGCGATGTGATTTTCCTTCTTTGTCAGTCCACTGACAGAAGACTCGAATGCGAGTCCCCTTTGGCGGCGCGTATTCCGGCTGAAACCTGACCGGCGAACCGGCCTTCGCGCCCAATGCCAGCAAGCCGGTGTGAATGACATACGCTTCGGATTCGATCGAGACGATCGATTCATGTTCCTTCGTTTGCTTCAGGCAACAGAACATCTCCAACACACCTTCGCGCATGCAGACTTTCGATTTCAGCAGTAGTCGCTTTCCAGGCACGTCCAACAGCACCGTCCCTTGCGCATTGAGCGGCACAGGTTCTTTGGACTTCGACGTTGCGTCAGAGTTGCCTTTTTTCTCATCGGGCTTCTTATTGTCTGCCGCGCGAACACGGACGCCGTCAGTCATGATTAAACCCACTGCGGCGATGAACAGGCTCAAGGTCAAAAGGATTCGGTGAGTCACCGCGCTGTCGAACAGATTGAAAAACTTCAAAACCAACACGTTCGCTGGCGGCATGATGCAGGAACTCCGAAAAGCCATCGCGTGAAAAAGCATTGCGCAGAATCGTCAAGCAAAAGACGCAACGAGTGGGGAACTCCACATTGTCGCAGAACGGCTTGTCGGATCACCGTTGTCGTGTCGGAAGAATCACCGGATTACTTCGGCATGGGGAGAACGATCAGGACATCTTCCGCAAATGAGGCTTCGCCCGTTTTGCCGTTGATGCTGTATTTGATTTTCAACTGCTTGACAGTGTTCGGAGCCGGGTCGCCGCCGAAGCTGGCGTTGTACGAAGCCGATGCGAGCGTGATCAGCGGCAGGTCAGTCACCTGCTTTTGAACGATGGCGGTGACATCTTTTTGAGTCGCTCCCGAACCGTATTCGGCTTTGATGATTTCGACTTTGACCTTCTCAAAGCCCGCATTGCTGAGTTGCTCGCTGACGTTGATCCCCTTTGCTCCGAGCTTTTGAGCAACGAGCAATGTTGTTTGTGTCGCGTCTTCTTTGAGTTCAGCAACCTTCATCAACTTGATGGCGAACTTGAGCGTCTCAACGCTCGGCTGAATGCGACAGACATCGAGTACCAGCTTTTGCTCGGCGGGTTCTTTGCAGAGGTCGAACGCCTTTTGGCACATGTCCGCTCGCTGTTCGTCGGGCATGACGAACGGACGGCGGGCGAGGCTGATGTAACCTTTCAACCCGCGGCTTTTGAATTGGGCGGGGCCGGTCTTGGCGAGATCAAGCAACACCGGTGCGGCATCGAGACTGGACCACTTGCCGAGGACTCGGCTGCCAGCGTCTTGAAGCTGTGGGCTGTTGCTCTTCGTGGCGGCACCGAGCGTCTTCAATGCTTTTTCACCGCCTACTTCGCCGAGGATTTCCAGCAACAAGACCTTTGACGTCGCGGGAGCTTTATCGAGCGCGGAAGTCAATTCAGTTGCGCACGCTTCGCGATCAGGCATACGAACGCTCGCCGTCTTCAATGCCTGTTGAGCGGCAGCGCCATCTTCTGCGTTTTTGGGTGCTGTGGCTTGAGAAATCAACACGCCGAGGTTCTTGAGAGTGACGGTCTCACCCAAGGCAACGAGCGCCGCACCTCGGATTTTGCTGTCAGAATTATCCAAAGCCTTGATGAGCGCGGGAGTCGCTTCGATACGGCGTTGACCAACGAGTTCGATCAACAGCGGGTACGTTTTCCCTTTGGCTTTCGGAAGCATCGTCGCGATTTCCGCGTTCACCTTGTCGCCTGGCAAATCGGCAAGCGTGGCCTTCGCGGCGAGTGCCAAATCTTCGTCTGTATCGACAGCGGTTTCGAGCAGCGCGTTCAACGACGACGCATCACCGACTTCGCTGAGAGCCTTGATGGCCGCGAGGCGAACCGGCTTCGGCCCGGTGACGGCGGCTTTCGAGATTGCGGAAACGACGACGGTCTCTTTGCGGTCGGCCATCGCCAGAATGATCAAGGCCGCTCGATCGGGGGCACCGGTTTCCAATTCGGAAGCGAGTGCTTTATCAGCCTCGGCTCCGGGAAATTCGCGAGCGACGAACAGGCCCACTTCAAACAGCTTGTGATCCTTCGAGCGGAGTTGTTCAACCAACAGCGGAATCCCGTCGGCCTTGCGAGCGAGAATCGCACCGCGAGTCGCTTCGACGATCCGCTGCTTCGGGAGGTCCGTCTTGCGGACTTCGTCGTACAGCGCGACCGCGTCCGTCGACTTCCCTTCTGCGTACATTCGCTCTGCGGCCAAGACACAACCTTCCGCCGCCGCCGACCGGACTTTCGCAGGACCGTTCGTCAACGCAGGTCGCAGCACCTTCACAGTCGCGTCGTTGCCGATGCGACCCAGCGCGACCGCTGCCGCCGAGGCGACTTCTTCGTCCTTGTCACTCAATCGCTTCGTCAACACCTCAACCGATCCAGCGTCACGCCGAACACCGATCGAATTCAACACGCCGATCAACAGATTTCCTTCGAGCGATTCCGACGCCTTCCGTAACACTTCATCTGGAGCAGTTCCCGGAATCGCTTCGAGCGCGATGCGCGACCACGAAGCCAATTGCGGATCGGTCAACAGCTTCGCGAGATCGCCAACACACTCGCTCGATCCGTCGATCGCCAGCTTCTTGCAAGCAATCGCCTTGTCCTGCGGCGGCGCGTCCGATCGCAAGATCGCAATCAATTCCTTTTCTTTTTCCGGTGAGATTTTGAATCCGTCAGCGGCGCGAGCGGAGGCCGCTGCGGCCAACATCAAGGTGGCAACAAAAACAAAGCGAGCGAATCGTTGAGTCATCGGCATAGTTTCGGTCCTGATCGTTGAGGACGATGTGATTGAAAGTAGGACGGCCACTCTTGGCCATCGAAAACGAGACGGGCAAGAAGTGCCCGTCCTACATTTTTACAAACGCCACGGTTCGCGGAGCGCTTCGGAACGCATCCGATTGGCTTGTTCGTCGTCGATGAATGAATTGGTTTTGTTGTCGAATTTGACCTGTCGATTGAGATAAAGGGCGACGTTCGCTGCGTGGCACGCGATGTGGGCGTTGCAGGCGGCGAGGGCATTTGTCTTCGGCTGTGAGCGATTCTTCACGCAGTCGAGGAAGTCGCGGACGTGGAACGTCGCGGGGTAACCGCCGATCTCCAAGACCGTGCGACCTGCGAGCAACTCTGGCGAGCTCAACACCAATTTGCCGCTATCCCCCGCTTCGACCCAGCCGGTCTCCCCTTCAAATCGAACAGGGCAAGAGCCGAGCGGAATCCAATCCTTTTCGCGGAAGATCAATTCGGCACCGCTCGCGTACTTGGCGACGAGGTAGCCATCTTTCGGCGGGTTGTATTCGATCGGCGGTTCGCAATCCCCCATCGCCCACTGGCAGAGGTCCACGCAGTGCGAACCCCATTCGAGCACTCCGCCCGCACCGAACGCGCCGATGAACCCGCCCCCCTTTTCAAAGTGGAAGCCGTTGAGCAGCGCCTTGTTGAACGGTCGGTAGGCCGCCGGGCCAAGGTACGTGTTCCAGTCGATCTCTTCCTTCTTCGGCTCTTCTTCGGCGGGGAGCCAACCACTCAACATCGATGCCATCCCGGCCGGATGCGCGAACACTTTTTTCATCTTGCCGAGTTTTCCGGTCCGAGCCAACTCGCACGCGAACGCGAAGTGCGGCAGGTTGCGGCGTTGCGTTCCCGCTTGAAAAACTCGCGCGGTGCGTTTGATTGTGTCCCGCAGGATCAAGCTTTGTTCGATGTTCTTCGAGCAAGGCTTCTCGCAATAGATGTCCTTGCCCGCTCGCGCCGCTTCCATCGACATCGTTGCGTGCCAGTTCGGTCCGGTCGCGATCAGCACCGCGTCGATATCGCTGCGATCGAGCAACTCGCGATAGTTCAGGTGCATCTCGCACTTCTCAGTGCCGTACTTTGCATCGACCATCTTTTTGACCAGCGTGCGGCGAGCTTCCTTCACATCACATACCGCCAGGAACTGCACATCGCTCTGTTCCAGGAAGCAGCCGAGGTCGTACAGCCCTCGGTTTCCGATGCCGATGCCGCCGACGGTGATTCGTTCGCTGGGTGCGGTCGCACCATCGAGGCCGAGCGCGGAACTCGGAATAATCGTCGGGGCCATTACGGCCGCGCTAGCCGCTGACAGAGCGGTTTTCAAGAACCGACGCCGTGGAAGTTGAGTTCCCATCTTCGACATGACTGCTTCTCCTGATCGAGTTGATCGCTGGACCGACAGGGCATGAACCGCGCTTCGATGCGAGTTCTCCGGAAGGCTGGCAGCATATCCCCGTCCTCCTTACCGTTCCACGCTGGCAACTCGGTTGTCAAAAATTTTGGTCTGCTGATGAGGGCGACTCATCGCGGTAAATCCTTCGATCGAATTCCAGACCTCTTTGCTTCATCCGCAGTTCGGCTTTGCCATCCGCAAGAAGTCAGGGTTCCGGAAATTTCCTGCGGATGAATAGCTCCAAGATACTTTCACTTCGAGGTGATTCATGAGCGAACACAATCAGCCAATCGCGCCGACGTTTGCCGATCTGGTGGCATCACGGCAACAATGGATTGAAGAGACGCTGAAGCCGTGGTGCTTGGTCGCTCCGTGGAAGGAACTGTTTCAAGCGGAGCAAGACTGGGCCAATATCGCGGGACAAGTTGATGCTCAAGCGACACTGTGGGCGTGGGCGTGGAGCCGGTTTGAAGCACTCGCCTACGCAGGCTTGCCAGGGATTGATGAAACGCATCCGCTGCGAGTCACGACACGTCGCGGCCGAGTTCTCGAAGGATATCCCGACAACCGCGAGAGCCGTCACGGCAAGCTCAAGCTCCTGTGCGAGACGCAGTCGGGAAGCGGAGAGCACGAACTCTCTGACGCAATTTCGATTGATGAGATCGCGATGATCGTGCGTCTCTAAACGCGATGTCACCATTCTCGAACGGAATGAACTTCACCGCAAAGTCGCGAAGAACGCGAAGGAATCCCGCAAATCGTAGAAAACCGACGAGAATTCATTGCCCGATCAGCAACGCAGTTGGCGGCGATCGGCGCAGGCGTTACGGTCGCTCAAGCACAGACAACGGAAGCCGACGTCGCGAAATCGGCAACTCCTCCGGACGGCAAAGCGTGGCGAGTCGGCGTGATCTCATCGCGAATCAAAGGGAAGCCGCAGCGGATTAACGGGCACACGTGGCACTTCGCGCAATACCTGCATCCGACCGTTGACTTGAAGACGGCGCAGAAACATCTCGATCCCGGCAACCAAAAATACTTTGAATTGATCGTGCGTAATCCGGCGGCCAACTTTGGACTCTTGCCATTTCGCGATACACGGATCACGCACTACTACGAACAAGACCCAGCGATCGCTCAACTCTTCGCCGATTCGTTTCCCGGAGTTCAAGTCGCGGCGTCGATTGAAAAGATGGTCAGCGATGTTGATGCCATTTGGCTCGGCGATGCTTCGGGGACCGGTGACGATCACTTCGACTTGATTGCTCCCGGTTTGGCGAAAGGCTTACCGACGTTCTGCGACAAGCCGATCGGCGCGACCGTCGCTGGGACTCGCAAGATTTTGGAATTCGCTCGACAACACAAAGCCCCGCTGATGTCCGGCAGCATCTTCAGTTACGAATGGGGCGTCGAAGAAGTCCGCCGTCTGCTGGCGAAAGGTGATGTCGGCGAGATTCAATACATCATCGCCAGCATGGCGGGAGGTTACTCGCCGGAGAGTTGGTTCATTTACGGTCAACATCCTTGTTGGTCGATCGTCACGCTGCTGGGTGCCGGTGTCGAAGCGGTGAGCTTGTACGCTCGCGGCGCGTCGGCTCATGGACTGGTGACGTATCCCGATCGAGCGCCCGCCGAGATCTGGTACGGCCGCCCGGACATGTCGGGGAACTACAACGAAACCAGCGTCCATTTCACGAAGGGTCTTTATCGTTATGGCCCACCGATCGAAGGCAACTTTTGGTTCGGCCATCACTACGAGATGTTCAACATGGCCCGCGCCTTCCGCGAAATGATCCGCACTCGCACAGAGCCAGTTTCGCACGAAGCGATCCTCGCCGTCACCGCAATGATCTACGCCGGAGCCAAATCACTCACCGAAAAAAGCCGCCTTGTATCGCTCACGGAAGTGCTAGCTTAGCAATTGTGGCTCGACGCTCCGCGTCGAGAGTCGTCGTCATTCGCCGATGATTTTGCCCGCTGTTCACGACGCGGAGCGTCGTGCCACAATTTTTCAACAGGCCGCTAAAGCCGGAACTACAAACGAAGGGCTCGCAGTTGTCTTAGGCATCGCCGTGATTCCTACTCAGCAGCACGTTCGTCAGGGGTCTGCGTCTGCGTCTGCGTTTGAGTTTGCACTAGAACCGTACTCGGTTGAGTTGCGAAGAAGTGCTGGAAGATTGCACCGTCCACTTCATTGAGACTCTGTTGGAAACGGTCGATGAATTCGTGCAGACCGGATTGAATGATGTCGGTGGCGTGAGTGAACTCGAACTCCGCACGGAGGCGGCCGAGCAGTTGTTCGGCGCGGATTTGGAAGGTTCGTTCGGCCGATCCGGTGATCGCTCGCAACGATTCCTCGGCGCGGCTGAGACAGAAGCGGACAGATCGGGGAAATTCCAAATCGAGCATCAAAAAGCCGACGACATGATCCGGCGTAATCCGGCCTTGAACGCGGCGATACATTTCCAGAGCGCTGGCCGACTTCAACAACGCGGACCACTGAATGACGTCCAACGGTGTGCCGATCTCCGCCGAAGTCGGAAGCAGAATGAAGTATTTCACGTCGAGAATCCGCGACGTCTTGTCCGCTCGTTCCAGATTGCGGCCCATGCGACCGAAGTGCCACGCTTCGTCGTGCGACATGAGCGAGTCGCTGATCCCGACCAGCGTTTGGCTGTAGCGTTTGACCTCGCCAAGAAACTGGTTGGCATGTTCGAGAGTCTCTTCGACAGCCGCTCCGCGCACGAAGAGATAAAACTTGTTGAGCTCCTCCCACATCTCGGACGGCAAGCTGCCTCGGATTGTGCGTGCGGTTTCACGAGCCGAACGCAAACAGGAAACGATCGAGTTGAGGTTTTCGCGATCAAACGTAAGAAACTTCCACACGCTTTCGCGTGTCGGCTTGCCGTGTCGCTCCGCGAATTCACTGTAATCGCCGGTCGTGGCGACGAGCGGTTCCCACTGCTGGTCCATACTGTCGCCGAGATCGAGCGTCAGGTGCATGTTGACGTCGAGGAACCGCGCAACGTTCTCCGCCCGCTCGATGTAGCGGCTCAACCAGAAGACGGAATCCGCCACGCGGCTCAGCATTGGAAAGGGACTCTCTGCGATTGGTGGGACGAGCTGTCAAAATAAGCCGAAGGGCTACTTAGGTCGTATTGATCTTATACGTGTGCGACTGCGGGCTCGCGAAAATGTGGACGCTTTGTCGTCTCGCCATTGATCGGCTCGGCAAGCACCCAGGTATCTTTGCTGCCACCTCCTTGAGACGAGTTGACGACCAGCGAACCTTTCCTCAACGCAACTCGCGTGAGTCCTCCAGGGAGCACGAAAATATCTTTGCCGTAAAGGATGTAGGGCCGCAGATCGACATGCCGACCTTCGAGGTGATCGTCCACAATCGTCGGTACGCGCGACAGGCCGAGCACTGGTTGAGCGATGTAATTGCGCGGGTTCGCTCGAATCTGGTCCGCATAGGCGCTGAGTTCCTCGGCGGTCGCTCGCGGGCCGATCAAGATACCGTAGCCGCCCGATTCGTTCGTCGGCTTCACGACCAATTCCGCGAGATGATGCAACACATACTCAAGGTCTTCCGGATCCCAGCAGATTCGCGTCGGGACGTTGTTCAGGATCGGCTCTTCGCCGAGGTAGTACTTGATGATTTTGGGAACGTAAGCATAGACCGCCTTGTCATCGGCGATCCCCGTCCCCGGAGCATTCGCCAGTGTGACTCGGCCTTGCCGATACACGTCCATCAAGCCGGGAACGCCAAGCGCCGAGTCGGGCCGAAACGTTAGGGGATCGAGGAACGTGTCGTCGATGCGGCGATAGATCACATCGACCTTTTGCAAGCCGCGCGTCGTTCTCATGCAGACATAGCCGTCTGATACGACGAGGTCCGAGCCTTCGACCAGATCGACACCCATTTGCTGAGCCAAGAAGCTGTGCTCGAAGTACGCCGAGTTGTAGATGCCCGGCGTAAGCACCACAACTTTCGGGCTGTGGCCGTTCGCCGGGGCGACATGTTGCAACGTCTCCAGCAAACGTTCGGGGTAATCCTCAACCGGTTGAATGCGGAGACCGCCGAAGATCTGCGGAAAAGTCCGCTTCATTACTTCGCGGTTTTCGATGACGTAGGAAACTCCCGACGGGCAACGTAGGTTGTCTTCGAGCACGTAAAACTGCCCGTCGCCATCGCGGACCAAGTCCGTCCCGACCACGTGGCACCACACATCACCGGGCGGCTTCAAACCCAGGCATTGCTTGAGATAGCACGGGGCCGAGAAGACCAACTCGGACGGGACGACGCGGTCTTTGAGAATGCGCTGTTCGTTGTAGACGTCGTTGACGAAGAGATTGAGCGCGAAAATGCGTTGCCGCAGACCGCGTTGAATCATCGTGAACTCGGCTCCATCGACAATGCGCGGCACGATGTCGAACGGCCAAACTTTCTCCGTCCCCGCTTCGTGGCCGTAAACGGCGAACGTGATACCCATGTTGAGCAACGTCAGATCGGCCGCCTTCTGCCGCCGCACTAATTCACCGTCGGACAGCGCGACCAAACGCTTCGCCAACGCATCCGCTCGCGAACGAGGATCGCCCTGTTCGTCGAACATTTCGTCGTAGAAGCCGTCCGTTTCGTAATTGTCCAAACGCATAAATAATGACTCCGCATAGCGCGGCGAAGCCGCTGGTACGTAGCTGTCATCACGCGGAGCGATGACAGCTACGTAGTCACAAAAACAATGCCTTCGCGGTCAACTTTGCCGGTCGCACGGATTGAAGACAGAACTCACGATGTCTCAGTTGAGACGAAACTTGACTCGCTGGAATGACGGACCTTCCGGGAAAACACCCTGAAAAGCAACCGGCATACCGAAGCTCGGCTGAGATGTTGAATCCTTAACCTGTGCGATGCTGAAACACGAATTGACCGAAGAATCGTGGTTGTTCGGGGTCGCGCGCCACAAGCGATCACAGGCATTGAATTCACTCGGACACAGAAGTTGTGTCCGTCTTGCGAGCACGTTGCCAACGAATCAGGCAGCGAGCGGCAACGTTCAATTTTGTCGGGAATGTTTCCCGCGAGCCGAAGTTTCGCGAGGTTTCTTAGATCTGGCTCGTTTCACGTTGAGCAACTTGTCTGTTCATTGTGAGCGTGACCGTCTCGCGGCACGGCACTTGCCTTGTGGAGTCCTTAGCACTCACGTTCTTGAGTTTTGTTGCTCGCACACAAGGACCATACACCCATGTTGTCTCAAACTTTGAGCGATGCTTCCGCTGAGCCTGCGCCGTTCAGCGACGACGAACTTCAAGCGGCACTCGCCGGTTGTCATAGCCCCGATGAGACACTCGCGCAGTTGGTGCGCGCGGTGCGGGAGCGATTGCAGGCCGATGTCTGCTCGGTTTATTTGCTGGAACAAGATCGCTCGCATTTGCTGTTGGCTGCGACGGTGGGGCTGCGCGGCGAGAGCGTCGGTCGAGTTCGCATGGCGTTGCACGAGGGCTTGGCGGGGATGGTCGCTGAACAATTGCGGCCGATCACGGTCGAGGACGCAGCCCGGCATCCGCGATTCAAATACTTTCACGAGGCGGGTGAAGATCACTTCCATGCTTTCCTGGGAGTTCCACTCGTTGATCGCGGTCTGCTGCAGGGAGTGCTCGTCGTGCAGGCGACCGAGGCTCGCACATTCACGCGTGAGGAAACTGACCTGCTCGTAGCAGCCGGTCGGCAACTGGCGAATATCGTCAGCGATTGTCGGACGCTCGATCAATTCATTGCTCCGGTGCAGAAGCGGCTGTGGGCACTCGCGACGAATCTGAGATGGTGCTGGGATGCCGAGACGACGGAGATTTTTCGCGACCTCGATCCCGTTCGCTGGCGCGAGTGCGGGCACAACCCGATCACGTTGTTGTCGGAGTTCACGGTCGAGAACCTCGACCGCTTGGAAGAACGAGTGCGACAGATGTCGTTGCAAAGTCGGATCGACCTCGCGTATCGACGTTTGCAGGACTACTTGAATCCGGCCACGAGTTGGGGCGATCAACATGTCGGCCTCTTGCGGGCGAAGCCGGTCGCCTATTTTTCGGCGGAGTTCGGATTGCATGAGTCGCTGCCGATTTACTCTGGCGGCCTTGGCGTGCTGTCGGGTGACCATATCAAGAGTGCCTCCGATCTCGACATTCCGTTGGTAGGGATCGGCTTGTTTTACAATCAAGGTTACTTCCGCCAGTGGATCGATGCGGACGGGATGCAGCGGGAAGATTATCTGTACGTCAATCGCGATCGGTTGCCGTTGCGCTTGGCGACATCGCCGGATGGGACTCCGGTGGTTGTCGAAATTCAAACTCGCAGCGGAATGATTTCCGCTCGCGTGTGGCGTGTGGAAGTCGGGCGTGTGACGCTCTATTTGCTGGATTCCGATATTCCCGGCAACGCGCCGGAGGATCGCGAACTGACGGCTCGGCTGTACGGCGGCGATACGCGGATTCGCATTCGTCAGGAGTTGTTGCTCGGCGTCGGCGGCGTGAAGGCGCTGCGGCAACTCGGTATCTCGCCGAGCGCACTGCATCTCAACGAAGGGCACAGTGCGTTCGCGGCGCTGGAGAGAATTCGCCAGGCAATGCACGAAGAAGGAGTCGATCAATGGGAAGCGACTCGGCGAGTTGCTCGACGAGTCTGTTTCACGACGCACACGCCAGTTCCGGCAGGACACGATCGCTTTGATAGCGGTTTGATCGAAGAACACCTCGGCCCACTGCGCGAACAAATGGGGATGAGTCACGAGCAATTGATGGCCTTTGGTCGCGTTGATCCGAACAACCATCACGAATCGTTTTGCATGACGGTCTTGGCATTGAAGATGTCGCGCCGAGCGAACGCGGTTTCGTCGTTGCATGGTGAAGTCTCGCGCAGCATGTGGACTTGCCTGTGGCCGAATCGTGGTGAAGAGGAGATTCCGATTGGCCACATCACGAACGGAGTGCATGTTCCGAGTTGGGTCGCGCCGCAGATGCGCGATCTCTACAACCATGCTCTCGGCTCTGATTGGCAGACTCGTGGCGGCACACCTGAAGTGTGGGAAAAGATTGATGAAATACCCGATGGCCAACTTTGGGAAACTCACGTCGCACTCAAGCAAGGCTTGATGGACTTTGCTCGCCGCCGAGTCCTCCTGGAAGCTGAGCGGCGCGGTGAGCCGCGCGCGGTTGTCGCTCAATTGAGACGAGTGTTGAGTCCGGATGCGTTGACGATTGGATTTGCGCGGCGGTTCGCAACCTATAAGCGGGCCGATTTGTTGTTGCGCGATTTGGATCGCTTGGCCATGCTCGTGAACGACCCGCAGATGCCGATTCAGTTTGTCTTCGCGGGTAAGGCACATCCGCATGACGTGCCGGGCAAGAAAGTGTTACAGGAGATTTTTAAGATTTCGCGCCGTCCGGAGTTCATCGGGAAGGTGATCTTCATTGAGGACTATGACATCAATGTCGGACGAAATCTGGTTCAGGGCGTCGACGTCTGGTTAAACAATCCTCGCAAACCGCTCGAAGCCTCCGGTACGAGTGGCGAGAAAGTGGTCCTCAACGGAGTGCTCAATCTTTCGGTGCTGGATGGCTGGTGGGCTGAAGCGTATGACGGTCGGAATGGCTTCGCGATCGGCAGCGGCGAGATGCATTCGGAGACGCATCATCATGACAACCTGGATGCAGAATCGTTCTATGAAGTGCTGCAAAACGAAGTCATCCCGTTGTACTACGACCGCGACAAAGAAGGTTTGCCCCGTTCGTGGATCGCTCGTATGAAGCGAGCGATTCGGGGACTCGGCTGGCGTTTTAGCGCCGATCGGATGGTTATGGACTACGTCCAGAAGTGTTACATCCCCGCCGCCGGAGGCTTGTCGAGCGACATGAGCCGGATGTAAGTGGTTGAACTGGTTTGATTTTTGCGACCGAGGATTTCAACGTGTTAGACATGAAGCTCGCCTTGGGATTCACGGGCGATGTGGACGCGGCCGAACGGGCTGACGAGCGAAAGGACTTGCTGGGGTATCTCAATTTGAAGTTGGCGGCGAACGGCCTGCCGGTTGCCGATGCGGCGGGTGGCACCGAACTGGTGAAGCTCGCGGCGGGATTGCTGACGAATTTTCGCGAGAAGACGCGACTGCTCGATGCATATCGCTGCCCGGTCGATCGACGTATTGAAGCGTTCTTGAGCGAGCACTTTGCCGATCAGAACCTCACGACTCCGCTGCGCGTTCCCGGTCGGGCGTTCGTACTCGACCGACATGGTCTCGCTCGTGAACTCTCTTTGCCGGCGGATGGGGACGAGTTTGAAAGTGAATACGTTCACTCGTACCGAGTTCGTAACGGAGTGCTGCACAATCCGCGATCTGATCGTCGCACGACGGTCGGCACGTTTCATGTGACGGAAGGTGGGTTGCCGATTCCTGGCGATAAGCGAGCGGTGCCGAAGCGGACGTTCGTGGAATTGTTTCGTCATGCGATGAACCCACCGGCGGACTCGTTGCTGCTGCCGTTCACGAGCAATCAGACTGAGAAAGCTCGATATTGGGTGTCGGTCTTGTTGCGTCCGATCGTCTGCCCGGAGGTTCCCGGTTACTGCAAACAACAGACGATGGAGATTCGGTTCTTCGCGCCGGGATCGTTCGTCAGCAATCTCGACTTCGTGGAGTCGATCTTCGGCAACGCCGGCGATCCGTTCGTGCCGGCGAACGATGCGGCGCTCGATGTCGAGCACTGGTCGGGACACACCGGCTGTGTGATTCTCGCGCCGCATCTGACGCAGCTTACGAAGAAGCAACTCGGACTGCCGCACTTCGATCAGGCGACTCCGCGTCAACGTGCGGATGAGATGTGTTGGCGAAGCGATGAAGAACTCTACAACGGCGGCGAGGCATTCAAGATCACTTGCCGCACCGACGCGGGGACGATCGTCACGATCATTGCCGACAACTATTTCGGCTACTGCAAGAAGGAAGTCAAAACGCAGATCAGCTACGCGGCCAATTTGATGGGGGGCGTCGAAGAAGAACATGCCGGCGGAGCGTTGGTCTTCCCCAGTTGGAATTGGGGCGAGGACTTGCAGGTCAACAGCAAGCGTTACAACGGCCGGACGTTCGATGATGTGGTCCGCGATTACGGCTCGCTGATGACGGTGCTCCCCGAAGGTTACGGCATCGACCACACTTTTCCCGAGCTGTACTACATCCCCGAAGATGCTCGCGTTGATTTGCGTCAGCAGGACATCTCGTGGCGGCGCGGTGAGCGTGCAGTGAGCATCCCGCTGTTACCGGGCAATGTTTACATGGCTCCGTCGGGCTACAAGGTTCGCATGGAGAAGCACCCGTCGGCTCCGAGTTGGCGCATCATCGGGACGGCTGCGGAAGGAACATTCTGTCACAAACCTTGCACTGTCAGCGGCGGAGGTAAGAGCGAGATCAGCAAGTCGCTCGTTGACTACATGCAGTATGGCTCGGTGTTCGTCTCCGATATCGAGAAGGATCTTGACCTAGTTCAAACAATCCTCGATCGCAAATACGACGATCGTTGGACGCCGGAAGCGGCGGCAAAACAGAACTACGGCGTGTATGCCAGCCGCCCGATCTTGAGTCCGAAGCGATCGCTCGGCAGCGTGATCAAGTTGCTCACGCCGTCCGAGGACTACACCGAATCGCACAACACCTGGCTGCGATCGTTGCCGAGTCACATTCACGCGCTCGTGCTGGCCATCAAACGGTTTTACAACCCGGCGTGGGGCGATGACTGGCGATGTCACTTCAGCGTGGATTTCGTCAACGGGAGTCCCGGCCATGAACTGAAGCTGCACGATCGTAAGATCGTCGGCACTTACTTGCGTGTGGGCCTGTCTGGCAATCATGGCTGGCGAACATTCAAAGTCCGACAAGACTTCGCGGCTGCCGACAAAGTGCAGGCCGAAGATGACATCAGCGCATCGGTCGTCGTTCCGGGGCGTTGCTTGGACCACATGGCGTCGCACACTGAAGGAACTGCCGACAGCCACAAGTTCGTCATCAACTGCGAATACCGTTTGTTTCAACGACCAGATGATGCGATTCATCGTGGCTTCGATAAACAGGCAGAAGCCGATCTCGCTCGTCGCGATAAGAATTTCATTTCCAACTTCGAGCCGCTCACTCGCAACGACGTCGATGAGATGATGACGAAGGTGGTGGACTTCGACGCCTTCACGGCTCCCGTCAAAGAATTGCTGCAATCGGTGAGCAAAGGGGAAAGTGGTTACATCGTCTGCTCGGACAACCCGCGCCGAGTCGGTGGCGTGCCGTCGAAGAATCCGCGTTATCTGCAAGATCGACCCGACATCACGCGGCCGATGGATCGTTACGTGGCCGAGATGGGAACGCGACTGGTGCGAGCGATCCCGCTCGACAAGCCAGTCCACATGCCGGTCAACGCGGTCGTTTCGGGACGACGAAACAACCCGCCTGAGTTGGCCAAGAAGATTCGCAGTTTGGCGGTCTATAGCCCGATTCATTACCAAGAGCTCCCCGAACTCTTTATGGATTACATCTGCTCGTTGACCGGCAAGAGTCCGTCAACGACCGGTGCCGGCAGCGAAGGGGCCTTGACCAAAGGGCCGTTCAATGCGCTCTGCACGACTGCCGACATTAACGCCGCGCTGGTGTCGATGATCCTGACTGGCTTGGACGGTTTCTCGACTGCCGCCGGTTATATCGGGCCGAATGCGCGCTTCGATCACGACATCAGCCTGCTTGTCCCGGAGATTTGGTCGCGCATGTCGCCCGACGAGCGCGATCCGCAGTACCTGTTGCGCGAACGTCTGCTGGAGCCGGTGCAGGACTTCACACACAAGGGAGAAGTCATTCCCGCTGGGCGACTCGGTTATCGCATCACTGATCGTTTCGTGCGGCGTTACTTTGGTCGAATCTTCGACAACCCGGACAAAGTCTTTGGCCGACCAATCCTGCAACCAGAAACGCAAGATCTCGATTCCTTTGCCGACGGCGTGAAGTACATCGTCGAAGCCCAGCAACGCTCGGCTCGTATGTATTTTGACGATGGTTCGATCAATCAAGCCTGCCCGCCATTGAAAGTCTTGCTCGCGATCATGGCGTTTGGGCAACACGAAGGCCGTACCGAACGCGATCCCGAAGTCCGCCGGTTGTTTACTCGCGAAGCATTGCTCAAAAGTGAGTGGTATCACGCGCGGCTCGTGACTAAACAACAGCGCGAGATTGCGGTCTGGCAGCGTCACGGTGAAGACCTCGCTCGTGCGCTGACCGAGTACGGCGAGGCCAATCTCGCGTTGGCGGAGACGATTCGACAACGTCAAGAAATTGCAACCGCCGAACTGCATCGAGTTCAACGTCCGGAGTACATCACCGAACTAATCGGAACGCTCGGAGCTGAACCGTGTCTTTAAGCCGATTTGTAAGCCAACTCACACGGGTCTGAGTGGCTAGTTGTGATATTGTCCGGTCACTCGTCCGACCTTCGTAACTTCGTTTCTGTCATTGAATCCGGTTAAACGGATCATTCACGTCAGTACGTAGATACCACTTCAAAAACACGTACGTGTTTGCCGCAGTGTCAGTGAAAAAGAAAGCACGATATGTCGATCCGAGTCGCGTTGAATCACAAGACCGAATACCGCTACGACCGCTTGGTGACGTTGAATCCGCACGTCGTTCGCTTGCGTCCGGCTCCGCATTGCCGCACGCCGATTTTGAGTTATTCGATTCGGGTCGAGCCGAAGGAGCAGTTCCTCAATTGGCAGCAAGATCCCTACAGCAACTACCTCGCGCGGTTGGTGTTTACCGAACCGGCTCGCTCGTTTTCGGTCGAGGTTGATTTGATCGCGGAGATGACGGCGATCAATCCGTTCGACTTCTTCATTGAACCGTATGCCGAGACGTTTCCATTCATTTACGACGCTGCGCTGTCGCGAGAATTGGCCCCCTATTTGGAGATCGCGCCGGCGGGAAAAAAGTTGGAGGCGCTGGCCAACTCGCTACGGCATAACGGCCCGCTGATGGTCGACTACATGGTTGAAGTCAACCAGAGCGTGCAGAAGCATGTGAAGTATCTCATCCGCATGGAGCCGGGAGTACAGGCTCCCGAAGAGACGCTGACGTTGGGGAGCGGCTCGTGCCGCGATTCGGCATGGTTGTTGGTGCAACTGCTGCGACGACTGGGGCTCGCGGCGCGGTTTGTTTCCGGCTACTTGATTCAATTGATTGCTGACCTCCCGGCGCTCGATGGACCAGCAGGACCGACGACCGATTTCACCGACCTTCATGCGTGGGCCGAGGTCTATGTTCCGGGGGCCGGTTGGATCGGGCTTGATCCGACGTCGGGACTCATGGCGGGCGAAGGACATATTCCGCTGGCCTGTGCGGCCGATCCGACATCGGCGGCGGCGATCACCGGTTCGTATTCGTGGACGTCGGAGTCGGCGAATAAGAACGGCGAGCAATGTCACGAAGAGTTTTCCGTGTCGATGACCGTCACGCGGATCGTCGAGCAGACGCGGATCACGAAGCCGTACTCCGAAGAGCAGTGGCAGTCGATCGACGCACTTGGACGTCGCATCGACGAGCAACTCGACGCGATGGACGTGCGGCTGACGATGGGTGGCGAACCGACGTTTGTGTCGATCGACGACCGCGACGCTCCGGAATGGAACACGGCGGCGCTCGGCGAGGGGAAACGAAAGCAAGCGGGGATTCTGCTGCATCGGTTGCGGGAGAAGTTCGCGCCCGGCGCGTTGCTCGTGCATGGTCAAGGCAAATGGTATCCGGGAGAGCCGCTGCCGCGTTGGGCCTTCAGTTGTTACTGGCGCAAGGACGGCGTGCCGTTGTGGGACGACCATGACTTGATCGCGGATGCGGATCGCGATTACGGGCACACGTCTGAGGACGCTCGCGAATTCATCACGCTGTTGGCCGAACGGTTGGGGATCGACAGCGATCATTGCATCCCAGGTTTTGAAGATGCTTGGTATCACCTCTGGCGTGAGCAGTGCTTGCCGACGAATGTCGATCCGCTGAAGAACGAGTTGGAAAACCCCGAAGAACGACGGCGTTTGGCGAAGGTCTTCGATCAAGGACTGAAGAAAGTTGTCGGCTATGCGTTGCCGTTACGACGTACTCCGGGAGCAACCGCCTCGCGACTGGGTGGCTTGAGTTGGGAAAGCGATCGCTGGCATCTGCGTCGCGAGTACTTGTTCTTGATCCCCGGCGATTCGCCGATGGGATATCGGCTGCCGTTGGACTCACTGTTGTGGGAGGCACCGGAAAAACGGAGCACGGTGATCCCGATCAGCACCTTCGCGCCGCGTGAACCGCTGCCGCCGCGAGCCCCGGTATTTCAAAGTAGCCGAACTCGTGAGAGTTCGGATCGAGGTCTCACGACTTCGGCTACGCAGACCTCGGACCGAAGTCTCACGACTTCGACGACACAGACTTCGGAAACTTTGCGAACGAGTCAGCCGCGTGAGTTGGTTCGCACGACGTTGTGCGTCGAACCGCGCGACGGGCGGCTGCATGTGTTTCTGCCGCCGGTCGAGACGTTGGAGGATTATCTCGAACTGATCGCAGCGATCGAAACGACGGCGGCTCAATTGCAGAAGCCTGTGCTCATCGAAGGATATAAGCCGCCGTCGGATCATCGGCTGAATCATTTTCAGATCATGCCCGATCCCGGCGTGATCGAGGTCAACGTGCATCCGGCTCGCAATTGGCGCGAGCTGGTCAACATCACGAGCACCGTTTACGAGGAAGCGCGGTTGTCGCGGCTGAGCACCGAGAAGTTCATGCTCGATGGCCGGCATTGCGGCACCGGGGGCGGGAATCACATCGTCATCGGCGGGGCGACTCCGGCGGATAGTCCGGTGTTGCGGCGGCCGGACTTGCTGCGGAGTTTGCTGGCCTGCTGGCACAATCATCCGTCGTTGTCGTATTTGTTCTCGTCGCTGTTTATCGGGCCGACGAGTCAGGCACCGCGGCTGGATGAGGCTCGCAACGACAGCCTGTATGAATTGGAAATCGCCTTTCGGCAGATTCCCGAAGACGAGGGCTGCTTCCCGTGGATGGTCGATCGCATCTTCCGGCATCTGCTGACCGACGTGACCGGCAACACGCATCGCGCGGAGTTCTGTATCGACAAGCTTTATTCGCCCGACAGCGATGAGGGACGCCGCGGGCTGCTCGAACTGCGAGCGTTCGAGATGCCGCCCGATGCGCGGATGAGTCTCGTGCAGCAGTTGCTGCTGCGAGCGCTGGTCGCTCGATTTTGGGAGACGCCGTACAAGCACAAGCTGGCTCGCTGGGGGACCGAGTTGCATGACCGGTTCATGCTGCCGCACTTCGTCGAGCAGGATTTCACGGACCTGCTGCATGAGATGGACGACGCCGACTACCCGATCGAGAAAGAGTGGTTCGCCGCGCACTTCGAGTTCCGCTTTCCGTTGCTCGGCAGCGTCACGCATCACGGAGTGCATTTGGAACTGCGACAGGCGATTGAGCCGTGGCACGTTCTGGGCGAAGAGCCCGGTCCCGGCGGGACGGCGCGGTATGTCGATTGGTCGATTGAACGAGTGCAGGTCAAAGTCCGCGGACTGACCGACGTGCGGCACATCGTCACGTGCAACGGATTCCGCGTGCCGCTGACTCCGACGGGGACCAACGGCGAGTTCGTCGCCGGTGTGCGTTATCGAGCGTGGCAACCGCCGTCGTGTTTGCATCCGACGATCAAAGTGCAGGCCCCGTTGGTGTTCGATGTCTATGACACCTGGACCGGGCGTTCGATCGGCGGTTGCCAGTATCATGTGTCGCATGTCGGCGGTTTGTCGTATGACACGCTGCCGATCAACGCGGCGGTCGCAGAGACTCGGCGGCAGTCGCGGTTCTTCCCGTTCGGTCACACGCCGAATTCGTGGAAAGCTCCGCCGCTGGAAATCAATCCGGAGTTCCCGCTGACGCTCGATCTGCGCAAGACGCCGGAGCCGAAGAAAGCGGTTCCGCTGCCTGCGGTTGTTCCGTTGCCTGTTGGAACGGTGATTGTCCCCTCGTCGCCTGGGCACACTCAGGTTCAAAACCTTAGACTCCCGCTCCGCATGACGTAGCACAGGCGGCTCGCCTGTGTGGGAAGTGCAAATGATGCCGAGTGTGGGATAGGGTGCGATGTTTAGCTCAAACGCAATTGGTGTCGGCGCAAGCGAAGCCAAATGGCTGCCGTGCATGCCGATTGCGTGGCATTTATTGGGACGCAGGTTGATTATTTGCTCGTAGACCGGACGCCTACGTCCGGTCGAATTGGCAAGTCCGGACGTAGGCGTCCGGACTACAGGCTGAATCGCGCTAAAGATCAAATTGAGTCCCCATAAACATCTCACTCAATGGCCTTGAGCGGATAGGAATCACAGGCGAGCCGCCTGTGCTACGGAAGAGCAGGGACAGACTTGGTGACGACGGAGAACTGGGATCAGTCCGCGATGGGAAGTTCGCGTCGGGCTCCGACGGGAGACTGGATGGGCTATTCGCCGACAGTCGGGGCGTCTGATGAAGTCTTCGACGCTGACAACAACGTGCAGCCGCACTGGCGCGGGTTTCTCGAATCGCTCACGTTGTTGGGGCTGCCGGAACTGACTCGACGGTGGGTCGAGGCGAAGCATCTGATTCGCGAGAACGGAGTCACGTACAACGTCTACGGTGACCCGCGCGGCATGGAACGGCCGTGGCAACTCGATCCGGTTCCGCTGTTGCTTTCGCCCGCTGATGCGAAGGTTCTTGAGGCGGGGCTCGTGCAACGAGGCCGCTTGCTAGAAGCGTTGGGACAAGATTTGTATGGGCCGCAACGCTGTCTGACGGAAGGTTACTTGCCGCCGGAGTTGTTGTTTCCGAACCCGGCCTTTCTGCGATCGTGTCACGGCATTCGAGTGCCGCAGAATCGCCGACTGCATTTGTACGCGGCGAATATCGGGCGGTCTGCGGACGGCGGGTTCTGTGTGCTGGGAGATCGGACTCAGTCGCCTTCGGGAGCGGGTTACGCGCTGGAAAATCGGCTGGTATTGTCGCGCGTGTTGCCCGATGCGTTTCGCGAATGCCGAGTGC
>JAYUFI010001159.1:0-7957 GCA_043738805.1 Planctomycetaceae bacterium
GCGGAGCGATGACGGCTACGAAAATGGGATCGTGCGTTCAAAACGCTATCACTGCATTCGCAGCATCATGATCGTCGTCACGATCTTCGCGATCCCTTGAGCTTGCACCGCTGGAATTTCGAATTGAGCACTCACGGCGGTTGGTTCACAAGCGATCGACATGCCCAGGAACGACGGCTGCAACTTCAGATCGTCAATCGCGGCACTCGCACCGGCAGGCAGCACTTGTTCGCGAGCGGCGATCTTTACTCCGTTGCCAATCAGTCGAGCGACATCTGCCAGCGCGATGATGTTGGCTTTCTCTGTGTAACTCTTGCGAGCAACCGCAACCGCCGAGTCCTTCACCGGTGAAGCCCCCAGCGTCTTCACGAGCGTCTCCAACTGAACCACATCGCCGCCGATCGTTTGCAGCGAGCGTTTCGGCTGGAACAACATGAATTGCTTCATCCCATCTGGGCCGTGAAGTACGGCCATCATTTTCTTTTGAATCCCCAGCGGGTCGGCGGACTCATCGACTTCTTGCTTCAGTGTCAGTTGATCGACGGGCAAGCCACCGATCCTAGCGGAAGTTGATTCCATCGTGATGGTCTGCTTGAAGCCCGGCAATTGCATCGCTCCGACCGCGTTCATCATCACTTTCGTGATCTCACGCAGCTTGTCAGTCGGCGTCACTTCCGAAACGGTCCCGCCGCGCAGAGCGCCTTCGCCGCTCGCGTCGAGGTCAAAGTAACCGCCGATCTGATCCCACTCCAAATCGCGCATATCTTTCGCCGACTTGTCGAATGCCGCTTTCTGCTCGTCGGTGCCGTTTGCAAGCATCGACTTCGTCAACTTCATCGACCAGTCGATCATCCCCTGCATGTCTGCCTTCGCGCCGAAGTACACCGACTTGTCAGCGGGGAGTTGAGCCAACAGAGAAAAATCGCTCGTCGGTTGCAGGCTCAAAAACTTCGCGGTCTTGGTCCCTTCGGCTACTTGCAAGCGATCTTCAAAACGGATCGCGTCCTTTGAGAACTTCAAGCCCATCGTCAAGCTGTTCGAGTCACGCACTCCCTGGACGGCGACTTTGCCGAGGCTGCGATACACGTCGAGGACCATTGCCATCTGCGTTCGCTGTTGATCGGGAATCAGTGCCGACATTTGCGCCAGGAATCCATCCAGCGAGGGTTCCGCTTGATCGAGTTCATTCGCGAACGCTTGAGTGAGTTGCTTCAAATTGATGAAGGTCGAAACGTCGGACGCATCGAACAGTTTCTTGGAAACAGCATCGGTCTTCGACCACAATGAAGTCCCTTTGCCAATCACGCGATCGCGGACTTTGTTCAAAGCGGCTTCGTCTTCGGAATAGATCGCGAGCTTATCCACTGCATGAAATTGCCAACCGGACGGCAGCACTTCTTTCACAGCTTGGGCATCGGTCGTCGGGACGACAAACACCACCATCGGCTTCTGACGGCCTTCGATAAAGACGATCGCCCACCAATCTTTTTCCGCATCAACTCCAGCCAAACTCGGATTAGAAATCAGCAATCCCAACGCGGGGAGGTTTCCTCGAATCGCCTCGCCGAATCCCGGCTGCACGACATTCACATAATCAGCCAAGCGACCGAGCGTCGCTTGCGGCGTCTTCAATCGCAGCACCACGCTCGCCGAATCCGGCACCACATCCAACGCCTCAGCCGCGACTGCGTGTGAGAGACTCAAACAACTGACCGACAACACCAAAACCCACGAGACACACGGAGCCAACAATCGTCGCATGATGAGACTTCCTTC
Source organism: Planctomycetaceae bacterium (assembly GCA_043738805.1). Classification (GTDB taxonomy): domain Bacteria; phylum Planctomycetota; class Planctomycetia; order Planctomycetales; family Planctomycetaceae; genus SXKJ01. Next base: position 1,777 of record JAYUFI010001159.1, read on the forward strand.
CGAGGAGAATTCGCCAACAAAGCAAAAGAGATCGACACGAAACACAACCGGTTCGCCTCGACGCGCGGATTATTGACATGCCGTCTGTTAGACGCGAGCCACTCGTGGCGCACCAGTCACCCGGTGCGTCTGCCCTCGCTGAAACTTCGGGTGACTGTGTTGATGGCTGCCTCGCGGGTTGCAACCGTTTCGGGGCTTCTCAACAATCCGCCGCTCGCGAACTCTCTTCATCAACCTCTTTCAAAACACGAAACGAACATGCCTGATTTGCAAGACTTGACTCGTAAGTTGAACACAAACAACGGTTCCAAAATTGTGCTCTTGGTGGCGGACGGATTGGGCGGATTGCCGCTCACGCCGGACGGATTGACCGAACTGGAAACGGCGAAGACACCGAACCTCGATGCGCTCGCGAAACGCGGCACGCTCGGACTGAGCACGCCGGTGTTGCCGGGGATCACGCCGGGAAGCGGGCCGGGGCATCTCGGTTTGTTTGGGTACGATCCGCTGGAATATCAGATCGGTCGCGGAGTGCTCGAAGCGCTGGGCATCGACTTTGAACTTGGTCCGAACGACGTCGCTATTCGAGGTAACTTTTGCACGATCGACGCGAGCGGCAATATCTCCGACCGTCGAGCGGGCCGCATCGGGAGCGACATTGCTAAGCGGCTCTGCGAAAAACTACACGCAGGAATCAGGATTCCTGGCGTCGAGGTTTTCGTCCAACACGTGAAGGAATATCGGCTCGTCATCGTGTTGCGAGCCGAAGGGCTCGGCGGCGAAATCGAAGACACAGACCCGCAGAAGACCGGCGTGCCACCGCTTGATCCGGTCGCAAAGAACGCGGCCTCGCAACAGACAGCAGAGTTGCTCAAGGAGTTCATCAAGCAGGCCGCCGTCATTCTGAAAGACGATGCGCCTGCGAACTTGTTGACGATGCGGGGCATCGACAAGAGGCCGCCGATCCCCACGTTTGAAGAGGTCTACGGCATGAAGGCGGGAGCGATCGCCGTCTATCCGATGTATCGGGGTCTCGCGCGACTGGTCAGCATGAATGTGCTCGACGCTGGGCAAACACTGTCCGATCAAATGGATCGACTGGAACAAGCGTGGAAAGACTTTGATTTCTTCTTCGTCCACTTCAAATACACCGACTCAACGGGCGAAGACGGCAACTTCGCAGAGAAAGTGAAGCGCATTGAAGAACTCGACGCAGCGATCCCGCGCATCACCGCGTTGAAGCCGGACGTGTTGATCGTCACCGGCGATCACAGCACGCCGAGCAAGATGAAGTCACACAGTTGGCACCCAGTACCGGTGCTGCTCTCCGCCGAAGAACGCTGCCGCCCCGACCTCTGTGACAAGTTCGGTGAACGTGATTGTTTGCGAGGCGGACTCGGTCAATTTCCGGCGAAGTATCTGATGGGCTTCGCGATGGCCCACGCGGGTCGGTTTGATAAGTTCGGTGCGTAACTTATAGCGCGGCGAAGCCGCAATGTGGCACGACGCTCTGCGTCGTGAATCGTGACGCGGAACGTCGCGCCACAATCTTGCAGAAAAACATCGTCTTCGGCGATAACGATGTAAGACAATGACCATTGAAAACGTATCTAGCCACAGCGACATCGCTGTGGCTTTTTTGTTGGGGCTCACGTGGAAATTGATGATTCGTTTGGTGAGCCGGGTGTTAGCCCCCGGACTTCTCGAATGGCATATTGTCAGGGGGCTGACGCCGCCCGGATCACCAGAAGAAGTACCTCTCCATTCAAAGCGGCAGCTTTTGCCGTGATTTTTGGGAATTTCAGAATCTCGAAGAAAACATCTCAAAATTTGAAGCAAGACCCGTTGACCCTTTTCTCCCGCATGGAATACGTTCCCGCCGTACATCTCTCCGGCATCGGGCATCCCGCCAGAGCCATCAGTTCATTTCATTTTCCCGTCCAAAACCTCTCCCGCGCCGTGACTTCGTCCACATCGCCAACACCCTGAATCGTCTTCGCAGACAAGTGATGTGATCGAGACGCGACGTCTCCCGCCGTTCTGGTTTCATGGAGGAACTTACTTTGCGTAAGGCACTCGGACTTCTCGCCTGTACGACCTTTGCCGCCGCTGGCTTGTGGTCGGTGATTCCCGGAAGCGCGACACGACCTGTGTCGGCTGACCAACCGAATTCTGGAAACGCTTCGCGTTCTGCGACCACCGTCGCCGATTCGCGGAGCACAACGCTGAATCGCTTGAATCCGTTCACGCGATCAAGCTCGAACAAAGATTCCAAGGACGGCTATCGTCAGCAGGCGTCAAAAATGCTTGACGAGGCTCAAGCCTTGGCGCTCCGCGGCGATGTCGCGGGTGCTCGCCGATTGGCGGAACGGGCTCAATCGTTCCCGATCGACTGGGCTCCGAGCGAGCGGTCTCCGGAGAAGTTTCTGACACAGTTGGACGCTGCGACGAAGGGGCGTCCCGGCACTTCATCTGCACCAGCAACGGCAGTTGCGAAGCGATCCGTGGCTCCGAAGAGCAACGGTGGTGGCTCGCTCGCCAATCTCGAAACGATGACGCCGAAGAAGGCATCGCCCAGCCTGACTGCTCAGGTCAGTAACAATGAGCCGGCTGAGGAGCTTCTTGACGAGCCTGTCGATGAAGCGACAGACGAGCTGCTCGATGTCGTCGAGCAGTCGACGCCACGTTCGCCTGCTTCAAACGCGATCGCAGCAGCCGGTCCACAATCAGCGGTGGGGCAACAACCTTCAGCGGGAAGACTCGCGGCGGCGAAGGAATTGATGCAGCAAGCTCGCCGAGAAATGGCGAACGGCGACTTCGACGCGGCTCGTGCGAAGGCCGATCAAGCTCGCGGGATGAATGTGGCTTACGGCGTCTTTGACGAACGTCCGGAGCAAATTCTCGCCCAGATTGGGCGGCTCGAAAACAACAATCACGAATCCGCGCCAACGACGCAAAGCATTGCGAAAACCCCGCAGAAAACGGCGAAACCGAATCCAGTGAACCTCGCTTTTGACGAAAGTCCGTTCGAGGAAGAAGCTCCGGTTCGTCCGGTTGCGATCGCGAAATCATCGCCGTCTGTTCCGACTCAAAAGCAGGTTCCTGTCGTCGCGGCAAAGCAGATTCAAGAGGACGAAGTTCCCTTCGATGACGCACCAGTCTCACGCAATGCCGTCGCAAAGAAAGCTGCTCCGAAGAAAAGCTCGCCGCCAGCGCAATCACTGGCTGCTGACGATGTGCCGGAAGCGGCTGACAAGTCTGATTCGGGTGAGTTGGCTCCGACGAACAATGACAAGCAATTGTCTCAGCAGCTCTTGGCGCAGGCTCAATCCGCCATCAACAAGGGGAACTTGGAGCAAGCTCGCACGCTCGCGTTGCAAGCTCAAGAGTTGGACGTCGCTTACGGTCTGTTCGATCTGCGACCAGATCACATGATCGCCAAAATCGACCGCGCCTCGAACAACGTGACGATTGCCAAGAACAGTCAGAAGGCCAAGGACGCTGCGAAGCAGTTGGCGAATCCGAAGTCGCTGACGAATTCCAAATTACCGCGCAAAGAACTGCCGACGGATGATGTCGCCTCACCGTTTGCCACACTGGCATCGGGTGCTCGTGATCTCGGCGAGGACGCGATTGATGAGGTGCAACCCGCGATCAAAACACAAACCAAAACTTTGACGGATGACGTTGCCGACAAGGCTGATAATCTCGTCAATAAGACGAACGTCATCACCAAGAAAGTGGCCGATGGATTGAACGCAGTGAAAGCGACCGAAGACAAAGCGACGGTTCAAGTCCGTCAGCAAGCAATGGCCGCGCTGCAGCAAGCTCGACAAGAGATGCAAACCGGAAAACTGGACGCCGCTCGTCAGAAAGTGCTGGCGGTTCAAAAGCTCAACGCAACTTACGGCTTGTGGGACGATCGTCCGGAAGCGTTACTGGAAGAGATTGACCGTGCGGCAATCGCGATGAAATCGGCTCCGACTCCGAAAGCGGCACCGGATCAATCGAAAGCTCGCGCACTGGCTCTCGTGAAGCAAGCTCGTGCCGACTTGGCCGCCGGACGGATTGGTGCGGCCCAAGAAAAGGCAGAACAAGCCGACGCGATGAACGTCGCGTTTGAGGTCTTCGATGATCGACCTGACCTCGTCATGAATGCCATTCAACGAGCGTCTCACAACAAGTCCGTGACTGTTCCACCAGAACCGGAAGTGGGCGCAGATTCGCTGACCAATCGACCGGCTTCAGTCGCGAGCAGTTCCAACAAGTCTGTTCCGAAGGGACTGCCAGAGACATCCGACACACCGGACTCATCGGTTCCGCTCAAGGGGACTCGACCGAACCCGATCACGTTGCAACGAGACATCGCGTTGGTGCCACCGGCTGATGACGAGACCGAAGACGCGTCCGTCACGGCGGTCCATCCAGAAGGACCATCGGCAGAAGCGCTCTTCCGCGAAGGACAGATTCATCTCAACACCGGCAACAAGGCTGCCGCCTATCAAGCGTTCTTGAAGTCTTATCAATCGGGACAAAAGCTCGACACTCGACGCAGTCAGCAATTGCAGGACTATCTGCGAGAACTGAGCCCGCGTCGTGGCAAGTCGATCCAATTGGCCGGAGGCCAAGCCGCAACGCAGTTGTCGTCTGGTGATGAGACCAATCCGAATAGCTCCGGCGAACCGCGCGAGCTCGACATGCAACGTCCGATCAACGTCGCTTCGGATCGTCAGAAGGTGCAGTTAGACAAGCTGCGAAACGAAGTCCTCAATGCGATCTACCGCGCCGAGCGATTGAAAGAACAGAAAGACCCGACCAAAGCACTGGAGTTGATCGATCATACGATGGCGAACATCGAAAGCTCCGGACTCGACAAGTCGCTCACCGCTTCGTTGGCCTCGACACTGCTGAAGTCACGAGTCTCGATTGAGGCGACTCAGAAGATGCAGGAGCCGAATCTCGTTCAACAAAAGCAGAACGAAGAGGTCAAGCAGAACATCAAGACCGGCATGATGACCAAGGTCCGAGTCGAACGCGAGTTTTCCAACTTGGTCAAGCAGTTCAACGAGTTGATGGAACAGAAGCGATACGCCGAAGCGGAAGTTATCGCCAAACAAGCGAAAGATCTCGACTCCGATAATCCGGTTTCCGAGACCCTGGTCTACAAGTCGCAACTCGCTCGCCGTGTTGACAGCAACGAAAAGCTGCGTAGCGCCAAAGAAGAAGGCTTTTGGGACGCCCTCAACAGTGTGGAGATTTCTGGCATTCCATTTAACGACATGAAGTCGGTGGAGTTCGGCAAGGATTGGGGAGAGATCAAGAAACGCCGCTCTGGCGGCAAGTTTGGACCTGACACACGCATTCGCTCACCCGAAGAACAGCGGATTGAACAGAGTTTGAGCCGACCCATTTCGTTGCACTTTGAAAACGCTCCGCTGAAGAAGGTCATCGAGCATCTCGCCACGATCGCCGACGTCAACGTTGTGCTCGACACGATCGGCCTGGAAGAAGTCAGCCTCAGTGCCAGCAGTCCGGTGTCGATCAATGTTGACAGTATCAAGATGAAGAGCGCGCTCAACCTGATCCTGGAACCGCTCGATATGGGTTACACGATCAAGAATGAGGTTCTGCAAATTACCAGTTCGCATCGGCTGCAAGGCCAGTTGGTTCCGATCACTTATTCCGTGGCGGACTTGGTGGTCACCATCCAACCGACTCAAAATGCGGACCCGTTCGCCAACATCAACGGCAACAGCCAAATGGGGGGATCGAGCTTTGCGGGCGGTCAGATGAGCGTTCCCTCGACGGGCGGCCCACAAGGCGGTCAGTTCCAAGTGGCCGGAGCACAATCGCCGCCGTCGGTCACACCGTGGTTGGCCAGTTCGTCGCCGCAATGGAAACAAGCTCCGCACAACAACGGTCATGATTTCCGCGAACTCATCGATCTGATCACGACCACCTGCGAACCGAGCTCATGGCTGGAAGTCGGCGGTGCCGGCCACTGCAAAGGAAACGATTCGACGCTGAGCTTGGTCATTCGCCAAACCCAAAAAGTCCACGACGAAATCCGCGATCTGCTGGAACAACTCCGCCGTCTGCAAGACTTGCAGGTGACGATCGAAGTCCGGTTCATCTCGGTGTCGGATACGTTCTTTGAACGTATCGGTGTCGACTTCAACTT
>JAYUFI010001160.1:0-20950 GCA_043738805.1 Planctomycetaceae bacterium
TCGACGACGAATCGCGAGAGGTCATCGTGTCGGCATTTCGGTCGATCATCACTCGTCATCGGCAACTTTCGACTGCGTATTGGGTGCTGCCGAACGAGCAGCTTGACAGTCTGGAAAAGTTGCAACAAAAGTTTGAGCCGACGGACATTGTTCGACGACACGCTTGGATGTTTCGGGATTACGTCGAATTGCCGATTCCGTATGCGGCAATGGACTTTCGAGAGCAAGAGCGCCGCGTTCGCGAGATGCAACTGGAGGTCATTCGCGAGGTATTCACCAACAACGGACTCGACGGAATTCGCGAACTGGCGCAGCGCGCGAAGTCACCTCGACTCGTTGGCTATCTTTTCGCCAAAGCCAATCTGATGTCGGCCGACGATGTCGTCCTGCCAAAATACCTCTCGTCGGAAACGCCATTCAACGACTTTGGTAAGGGCTATTTCTTCGCCAGACAACAGGAGGCGGGTTGGTCGTGGATCGAGCAATTGCCGTTGAAATTATGGACTGCCGATGAAGCGGGCTGCGTGCTTGCCGAACTTGTGTTTGAACGGCGAACTTGGGATTTCGTTGGTCGTCAAACGCGAGACTTTCAGGACTATTTCTGGCGACACACCTATGGCCGTGTTCGCGACCCGAATCCCGACGATGTGACCTTTGCCGTTGGCCAATTGCTGGCTTACCAACGTCCAATCCAGGCTCTTGATGTTGTTCAATCTGCTGTCGACGAGAAGCTCACTATCGGAGCCGATCTCGTGCTGAAGACCCTTGAGGCTGTGCGAAACGAGCTAGCATCACCTGAAGCGGCCAATGTCGATCGTTCTCACATTTGCAGGGAGATTGGCAACCTCATTTCCTATTTGCAGCAAGTGGCGGATATAGACCTCAATCGTCTCGCCGCGATTGAGTTCACATTCTTGGACATCTTCGACAACCACAAGGCCGAACCGAAAACGCTGCTGGCCATGATGCGTGATGATCCAACGAACTTCGTGCATCTCATTCAGACGATGTTTCGATCGGATCGAGAGGACTCGAATAAATCAGAGCCACAGCAATCTGACGAGCAGAAAGCACTGTTTGCTCGACAGGGTTTCAAACTGCTTCACCAGTGGCGTGAAGCGAATCCGCCTCGGCTTCCTGGAATGCAAGATGACGGGACGATCGACGCGGAGAGATTGTCAGACTGGATCAAACAGGCTCGGACCAAGTGTCAGGAGTCGGGGCATCTTGAAATCTGTGACGAGCAAATCGGCGAGGTGTTGGCCCGCGATCCAGAACCAGTCGATCGGACGATTGGATGGCCAAGTGAGGCAATCCGAGATGTGCTCGAAGAGTTCAGTGTGAGTGGTGAGTCGCCCATCCTGCGCGGCTTTCAAATAGGTATTTTCAACAAGCGCGGAACCACTTGCCGATCGCTCACCGAAGGTGGCGTTCAGGAACGCGAACAGGCCGACAAGTACCGCGCTTACGCGCAAGTGATTCAAGATGAATGGCCGCTCGTCACGTCCGCACTCAATCGCGTCGCCGAACGGTACGATGCCGACGCATTCCGAGAAGACGAAGCCGCGAAAAAACGACTCTGATTCAAAACAGTTGCCGCTGCTTTGGCTGTTTCTGGGACTGCAATTCTGCGGGCGACTTCGGAAGCGGTGGGAGACTGGGGACGAGTTCTCTCAGGCGGCGATGAAATCGCTGAGCGAACTCCGCCGCGAAGAAGTCGTTCGGGGTGTGCGTGAAGACGAAGGGAGACAGGCCGGCATGCAGCCACTCGGCAACGATGGGAGCCCAGTCGTCGATCCAGGGTTGGACGAAGTCCAGGTCATCGCGGCCGACGAGGCGCAACAGCGGATGGCGGCCGGTCACGGTGCGGCGGAGCGGAGGATGGGGCTTGCGGCGTTGGGCTTCGATTTCGGCCTCGGTGGTGGGCAGTGCGGAGAATAAGGCTCGGCTATCGAAGAGGACTCGGTCGATGTGGAGTCGGCTCAAGAGTTCGTCGAGCGAGCGCTCGATCGGCCCGTTGTCGAAGTAGTCGCGATGCCGGACCTCGACGGCAAACGGCAATTCGCGCGGCAAGCTCTCGATATACCGGTGGAGCGACTCAAACTGCCGTCGATCGAACATCGGTCCCAGTTGCAGAAACGTGGGGCCGAGCCGGTCGGCATCGTTCAAGATCGAAAGCAAATCGAGGAAGGTCGCGGTCTCGGCTTCGGCTGAGATGAGTTGTTTGTCGTGACTGATCGTGCGCGGGAACTTGAGCGAGAACCGAAATCCGGGAGCGGTGTCATTCGCCCAGCGACGTACCGTGTCTCGGCTGGGCAGAGCGTAGAACGTGCTATTCCCTTCGACTGTGTTGAAGACGCTGCTGTACTGCGTCAGAAAATCGCGAGGCTTGGCGTCGGACGTGAAGAAGGGACCAACCCACGTGGGACACGCCCAAACCGGACATCCCAAAGACAAAGTGGAGCCAGCGTTCATTTCGGTATTAAGAGCGGCATCGTGGCTCAGCATTCGGTCCATTTCCCGTTACATGCGGCGACAAAATGCTGAGCGAATTCTGTGGCGAGGAAATCGTTTGGGGTGCTTGGAAAACCGTTCTCTAGGTGACGCGGTTTGCGAAGCGTGCCTCTTCCAAGTGAAACAGCGCGTTCATCGTCACAAGCGACGATTTTCCGGCGTGATGCTGGATGATGTTCACGCAGCAATTTCCTTGAGCGAGCTCTTTCGCTCGGCACATTTCGAGACCGAGCAGATGAGCGACGAAGGCTCGGTTCACGATGTTGTGAGCGACGACGACGATCGTCTCGCCGACGTGCTGTTGCAGCAGTTGTTCAAAGACAGGTCGCGAGCGGCGTAAGACATCGGTGTATGACTCACCGCCGAGATACGGCTGGGTTGCCGGGTCTGCATGAAACAACCGATAGGCTTCCGGATCTTCTTGCGCGATTGTGTCCCAATCTTTTCCTTCCCAGTGTCCGACGTCGCATTCGATGAACTCCGCGATTTGCGTCACTGGCAACGAATGATGCAGCGCAATCATGCTGGCCGTTTCCGACGCTCGTTTCAACGTGCTGGCGTAAACCTGCCGCACCGGAAAGTTCGACAAAAAATCGGCGACGCTTGCGGCTTGCTTGCGACCGTTGTCATTGAGCGACAAATCAATGCCGCTCCCTTGAAGGATGTACGGGACGCGAACATTCGCGTCAGTGGTGCCGTGGCGAACGAGGATCAGTTGAGTCATGCGCGGAGTCCGTTGTCCGTTGCCTCGGAAGAGGGCTTGAGACTGTTTCGGGTTTGAAAAGAAGTTGAAAAGGATGATGCCATCATCGGAACAATTGAAACGGGGGCAAACTCACAGCTTTGGGCGGCGATGTCAACTTCACGATCGGCGAATCGCTTCGCGCGCGTGCGAACGCGAGAGCCCTCTGCTCCCGCGCGCAAAGTGCGTCGGACGCCCGTTGAGAGCAAGAATCGCAAAACACAGAATACAGAATGACGAAGTGAACCTCTTTCGCTACCTTGCGAACGTTTTCAAGCTGTCCGTCACGGAGTGAACTCCTCATGCTGGAAATACAACTTCAGGTCTCCGCCCGAATGTGGAAAAACTTCGTTTCAGCCGCCGAACGGAAGTCGCGTAAGCCACAAGCGCTGGTCAAGGAGGCGATGCGTAATTACCTGCAACGCCTGGAGGACGAAGAACTTTTGAAAACATCTTGCGAAGATGCTCGGCGATCGGGTTTTGATTTCAAAAAGACCGACGAAGCCATCAAGGATTGGCGAAAGAAGAACCGTCAAGAACAAGGTTCACCAATTGTGTCGCCTCGCGAATTTCTCGCAGGGATTTTTTAAGTGTTGTGCCGTTGAACGATTTCGAAAGGATTCTCATGCAGCCAGTTTCACGTCGTCAGTTTTGTGGTGCGGTCGCCTCGGCCGCCGTTGTTGGTTCGGCATTGTCGCAAGCCGCCTCGCAGGCTCTTGCTCAAGACAAGGCATCGAAGCCGGAAGACATTCCGGAAACGTTCCAAGTGAAGTTTGACACTTCGAAAGGTGAAGTGATCATTGAAGTACATCGCGATTGGTCACCGAACGGAGCGGCTCGATTTTATGACTCGGTGAAGGGCGGGTTCTACGACGACACACGGTTCTTTCGCGTAGTCCCGGACTTCATGGTGCAATGGGGTATCAACGGCGACCCCAAGGTGCAGGCCAAATGGCGTGACGCCACCATCAAAGATGATCAGCCGAAGGGCAAGAATCGCCAGTCGAACAAACGTGGCTTCATCACCTATGCGAAGAGCGGTGCTCCACATTCGCGAACGACGCAGGTTTTCATCAACTTCAAGAGCAACGCCTTCCTCGACGGCCAAGGTTTCACGCCCTTTGGAGAAGTGATCAAGGGGATGGAAATCGTAGACAAGATCAACGCTCAATATGGCGAGAAACCCGATCAACAGGCGGTGCAGTTTGAAGGGAACGCTTACCTCGATAAAAAATTCCCGAACCTGGACTACATCAAGTCGGCGAAAGTCGTTGAGCCGAGGTAATACGGCGAATCGCGTTTACCTCGTCGTCACGTTCCACGTGACGAGCCGGTTGCTCCCAGAGTTTCGTTGAGCACTCGGCTCGTCACGCGGAGCGATGACGGCAACGTATGACAGCTAGGACCACCATGATGCCCATCAATCGACGTCAATTGTTTGGTTTCGCAGTGACAGCTTTCTTAGCCGGTTGTGCTCAGCCAGATGCTCCCGTCCCGCCGTTGCCGATGGGACCGCCGCTCGACAAACCGACGTCTGCGGCCAAAGAACCGGTTGTGAATTTGGGCGATACTCCGCCGCACTTCCAGGTGAAATTCGAGACGTCGAAGGGGGATTTCGTCGTCGAGATTCACAGTCATTGGTCTCCCAACGGAGCGGCTCACTTTTACGAGTTGGTCAAGAACGGCTTCTACAACGACTGCCGGTTCTTCCGTGTGCTGCCGGACTTCATGGTGCAGTGGGGCATCAACGGCGATCCGAAAGTGAACTCGAAATGGCATGACGCCAACATCCAGGACGATCATCCGACCGGGGACAACAAGAAGTCGAATCTGCGCGGCTTCATCACCTACGCAAAAACCGGTGCCCCGAACTCGCGCAGCACGCAACTCTTCATCAATTACGGCGACAACAGCCGGCTTGATGCCACAGGTTTCACGCCGTTTGGACACGTCGTCGAAGGGATGGAGGTCGTTGACGCGATCAACGCCAAGCATCGCGAAGAGCCGGACCAGGAACAGATCAACGCTCGCGGGAACGAATATCTCAAAGAAAATTTCCCCGACTTGGACCACATCAAGAAAGCGACGCTCGTCGATTCGGCAGCCGCTCCGACGGAGTCCGCGAGGAGTGATGAAGACGCGAGTAAGAATGACGTACCCAAATAGACCGTCGTCCGGTGAGAAGCGACCGAACTCAATCGGTCGTTCTTGCACCTGACCTTTGGGGCCGCTCAACTCGCGTCGCTACTTCGCGAACGCGTCAAACGCCGCTTTGTTGAACGCTCCTTGAGCTTTGCCACCTTCGCCGGGATAGCCCGCGTGTTGGACCATCCAGACGGTGATCAGTCCGCGTTGCGGGTCGATGTTCATGTTGGTGGAGTACGCGCCACCATGTCCGGCGGGACCGGGAATGACGCCCTCACTGTTGGCCTTGCGGCTCGTGAACCAGCCGAGTCCGTAACCGTTTTCTCCTTTGCCTTGATTGAGCAAGTCGCCGGTTTGCGTCGAGGTCATCGTGCGAATCGACGCTTCGGAGATGATCCGTTTGCCGTCGTGGACTCCGCCGTTCATGACCATACGACAGAAGAGCGCGAGGTCGCTCGCCGTCGAGAAATATCCGCCTGCCGGTGACGGGCCGCGCTGGCGATTGTTGAGCGGATACGTGAGCTGATTGACCGTCGTCTCTTCGAGATCATTCTTCGCGGCGTTTGGCTTGTACGACTTCGCAATCCGTTTCAGTTGCTCCTCATTGGGCCAAAACGTCGTGTCCTGCATACCGAGCACTTTGAAAATCCGCTCGTCGAGGAACTTCTCATAAGGCAACCCACTGACTACTTCGATGATCCGGCCGGCCGTGTTGATCCCTGCGTTGCTGTATTGGTACTTTGTTCCCGGCTCAAACATCAGTGGCGAGAGTCCATATGTCAGTGACGCCTCCTTCAGCGAGAGCATGTCGATCTGCCGCTCGACGCGCGACAGATATTGTAGACCGCTCGTGTGTGAGAGCACGTCCTTGACCGTGATCGGTCGCGCTGGCTTCTTAAGCACGATCAGATCACCCGACTGCGCGAGGTTGACCATCTGCCCGGCGAACTCCGGCAGATATTTTTCAACCGGATCGTCGATGCTCAGCTTCCCTTCATCGACCAAGATCATCACCGCCGCACCGGTGATCGGCTTGGACATCGACGCGATCCAAAACAAGCAGTCCACCGTCATCGGCTTCTTCGCCGCGATATCAGCGAACCCAACCGCGTCAACGGACAGCGTCTTCTCCTTCGACGAGACCAACGTCACCGCGCCGGCCAGCGAATGATTTTCCACAAACGGCTGCAACGCCGCCGTAATCGCCGGCTCCGCAGCCGACACGAACTGCGAACTCACCGCCAGCACAGCAGCCAGCAAACACAACCACGATCGTCGCAAACAATTCATCAGTCAGGCTCCAAAATGAAAAATGAATTTCAATACGTCCTCAACACGATTTCAAAACAAGCACGACACGTCAGCGAGTGGTCAACGTCGTTGAGACTCAACTTGCCTTCTGCCTGATCCGTGTTTCATCCGTGGCCAAACCACAGAAACATTTTTAGCCACGGTCGAAACACGGATAGGAAGGCCACACGGATAAGACAAAAACACTCGTCAGATAGAGCCCTCGCGAATCGCTCGAACAAGATACGAGCATCAACAATATCTACCTGATTTTGGTCATTGGGACTTCGTCATTCCTTGGACATTGAGATTTGGACTTTGGACATTTCAATCGACATCTCAAACCTCCTCACGTCCCCATGCGATCGCTAATTGAACCAGAACGCTGACGGCGGACTGCATCTCTTCCACGCTCGTCCATTCGCGCGGTGAGTGCGGGTTGTGTTCGCCGGTGGACAGGTTCGGCGTTGGCAGACCCATCGCCGTGAGCAGCGAGCCGTCGGTCCCGCCTCGAACGATCGTCGTCAGCGGCGTGAGTCCCGCTGCGGCGGTGGCCTCGACTGCCTTCGGCACCGCTCGCGGTTCTTTGCTCAGGCCGTCGCGCATGTTGCGGTATTGCTGCTTGATCTCAATTTCGATCTTCGCTTTCGGGTTTTCTGAACGGAGTTCGATCGCAAGGTTCTCCAACAAGATCGCGTACACACCTAATTGCGACGTCTCGAAGTCGCGCAGAATCAATCGAGCCTCCGCCTGAGCGACGCCTCCTTCGATCGAATAGGGATGAATGAATCCTTCACGCTCGGATGTCGTTTCCGGAGCGAGAATCGTGCGTGGCAACGCGGAGAGAAAGTCCGACAGAATGCGAATTGCGTTGACCATCACGTCCTTGCCAACCGACGGGTGAGTGTTGACGCCGGTGACACGCACGATCGCTTGATCCGCTGAAAACGTTTCGCAGTCGATCATCGCTTGGCTGTCACCGTCGAGCGTGTAACCGCACACAGCGTTGATGTCCTCAAGACGCAGATGCTGTGTCCCGCGACCAATTTCTTCGTCGCACGTGAAGACCAATCGAATTGGTCCGTGCGAGATATCGGGACGACGCATCAATTGCTCGGCTGCCGCCATGATCACGGCCACTCCCGCCTTGTCGTCCGCACCGAGCAGCGTCGTGCCGTCGGTCGTGATGATCGTCCCACCGATCAAATCTTTCAGCACCGGGTTTTCATCCACGCGAATGATCTGACTCGGATCGCCGGGTAACGTGAGATCGCCGCCGGCATAGTCGCGATGCACGATCGGCTTCACGTTTGTGCCCGAAGTTTCCGGCGACGTATCCACATGAGCGAGCCACGCGATCGTCGGTGCGTGATAAGCAACCGTCGCCGGAATCGTCCCCATCACGATCCCGTGCTTGCTGAGCGACACATCCTGCAACCCAAGTTGCCGACACTCGTCCGCCAACATCCGACTGAGATCAAGCTGCTTCGCGGTGCTCGGAGAAGTTTGGCTGTGCTCGTCCGCTTGCGTGTCAATCTGCACGTATCGCAGAAAGCGGTTCAACAGTTGTTCGCGTTCGTCGGCTGACATGAGCGGCTTCTCCGTGATGTTGTGCGAAGCATGTTGAGGTTCGATCCACGAGCATTCTTGGCGATCAAGCACACGCCCGAAAGGGCCGGGACAGAAAACCGATAACGCTCGTCAGCAACTCAACAAACGATCTAGGCTCTGTCCCGTAAATCCGTAGGACGGGCACTTCTGCCCGTCGAATCACCATAAAACGACGGGCAAGAGTGCCCGTCCTACGTGATTTCTACCATTTGCCGGACAGTGCCTCGTCCGTTGTGCTGGCAAGCGTCACGGCTTGATCAATTCTTCGCAGCGCTCGATCGCGACCTACCAACAGGACGCACTCATAAACCCCCGGCCCGATCGGCACACCGGTCGTGCTAATTCGCAGCGCGTGAATCAACGTGCCGGGTGATTGACCTTGCCCCTCGCAATGCGACTTCAACGCCGCTTCGAGATTCTCGATCGTCCATTCCGGCAACGCGGCAACGCGATCGCGATAACCTCGCAGCAAGTCAGGAACACCCTCTTTGGCGACTCGTTTCGCGAACTCTTTTTCGTCGTAGACGATCTCATCACGGAAGAAATACGCGACGTCCAAGATGTCGCTGAAGAGCTTCAGCCGGTCTCCCAGCGCCGTAACCAACCGCTCAACAAACGTGCAATCTTCATCGCTGATCGGCGAGGCGATCAAACCAGACTTCTCCAAATACGGTAGGCAACCAGCGACTTTGTCAGCGATCGGCAACTGCATCATCCAGTGCTGTTGGTAAGACGCCATCTTGTCGGGATCGAATCCCGCTGGAGCTTTGACGACTCGATCCAGCGTGAAGAGGTTCACGGCCTCGTCCAGCGAAAAAATCTCGGTCTTGTCATCCAGCGACCAGCCGAGCCGCAACAGTCCGTTCAAGATTCCCGCCGGAAGAAAACCGACCCGTTCGTAGTACTCAACCATCACCGGATCAAGCCCCCCCTGCCCTGCGAGACCGATCTGCCCAAAGACCGAATCTCCTTTGTCGCACAGCCGCTTGAACGACACATTCTTGCGGTACTGGTCCAACTTCCGCTTGCTCAACTTCTCCTTCGATCCCGGCGCGGCGACATACGGGATGTGAGCGAACTCCGGCAGCGTGTGGCCCAGTGCCTGATGCAGCAACACCTGCGTCGGCGTGTTTGAGAGATGTTCCTCGGCACGGATGACGTGAGTGATCTGCATGTGCGCGTCGTCGATCACCGTCGCGAAGTTGTAAAGCGGCGAACCGTCGCCACGCATGATGACCGGATCGGCCATCAGTCCGGCGTCCCATTCGACTCGATCGCGGATGTGATCCTGAATGACCACTTTCTGATCGCGCGGAATCAAGAATCGAATGACGTGCGGCTGCCCGTCGGCGACGAGTTGCTGAATCTGCACGTCGGTCAATGCCAGCGAACGTCGAGCACTCAAGTACGGTCGCTTCTCCGCTTCGGCCAGTTTGCGATCCGAGTCGATTTGCTCTTTCGTCTCAAAGCAGCGATAGGCCTTCCCTTCACGGAGCAATCGCTCGGCAGCCGTTCGATACAACTCCCCGCGCTGCGATTGAAAGTACGGCGTATACGGCCCGCCGATCTCCGGCCCTTCGTCCCAGTTCAAACCGAGCCATTTGAACGCTCGCAGGATCGGACCGAGTGCCTCGTCCATATTTCGCTGCTGATCGGTGTCGTCGATCCGCAGAATAAATTGCCCACCGTTATGTCGTGCCCAGAGCCAATTGAACAACGCCGTCCGCATGCCGCCAATGTGCATGTAACCGGTCGGGCTGGGAGCAAATCTCGTCCGCACTGTCGCCATCTCGTTTCCTCATAAATCTTCAATGACAGATCACCAAATAATCAAATTGAGCGGTTTCCAATGCAAAGTTGCGAAGAACGCGAAGGAACGCCAAGAAGTCATCTCTTATGATCACTGGCCAGGAAACGCTGGCGGTGATCAGCAAATGGTCATCGCTCCAATGACTTTGCGATTCTTCGCGTCCTTTGTGCCTTTGCGTTGAAATCTCTCCCAATAAACTGCTCAGTTTGAGTAACGATCAATCTCTTCGCGTCTCGGAATCGACGGCTGAGCCCCGCGTTTCGTCACCGAAATCGCCGCCGCCGCGCTCGCCCAGCGAGCCGCTTCGACCAGCGTCCGGCCTTCGGAGAGTGCCGTTGCCAATGCGCCGTTGAAAACATCGCCTGCTGCTGTCGCATCAATCGCCTCAACATGATGAGCGGGCAAGTGCGTCAACTGATCTCCGTCGAGCACGCAACAGCCTCGCTCACCGCGAGTGATGATGACTCGCGAACATCCCGCCGTTTGCAGTTGCCGACCTGCGGCTTCGACATCGGCGTCAGAACTCACAGCTTTCCCAGTGAGCTGCGCCGTTTCTGACTCGTTCGGCGTGAAAACGTCGATCAGCCGCAAGCCGACCGCGAACATAATCTCATCGTTCGCCGGAGCGGGATTCACAATCGTCGTCAGCCCGTTTTGTTTGGCTCGACGCAGTCCGGCCATCACTGTCTCTAACGGCGATTCCAAACACGCGACAAACACGCGAGACTGTTGCCACACTTCGATCGGCACGGTGCGAATGTCCTCCGGTCGCAACAGCCAATTCGCCCCCGAGGCGACGCTGATTAAGTTCTGTCCGTTCGCGTCCACAAGGATCAACGCAACTCCCGACGGCTGCC
The DNA here is from genome assembly GCA_043738805.1 of Planctomycetaceae bacterium. Taxonomy (GTDB): domain Bacteria; phylum Planctomycetota; class Planctomycetia; order Planctomycetales; family Planctomycetaceae; genus SXKJ01. The sequence continues at coordinate 10,970 of JAYUFI010001160.1, forward strand.
CGATAACCACTTTGATGAACTCAGCGTTGAGATTCTCAGGCTGCAATGCGGCGAGCGATTCACGACCAAACGAATCATCTCCGACCGCCGCCAGAAACGTGACCGGTTCACGGCAAGACCGAGCAGCGGCCACCGCTTGATTCGCTCCTTTGCCTCCCGAAGTTCGATAGAACTCACCGCCGAGCACCGTCTCACCGGGATGCGGCAACGCGGCAGAACGGATCACTAAATCCGTGTTGATCGAACCAAGCACAATGATCGACATGACTTCTTTCAAAACTGCGGCGACTCAACGGATGCTTCGAGAGGTTGTTGTCGCTTGATCGCATTCATCTGCCGGAGCAGGGTCACCAACATCCAACTCGTCGCCCCGGTCGTGAGCACCAAGCCGATCCCCACTGAACCACCCGCAGCCGCCGCAAGCAACACCCACACCGAAACAATGACGTTGTAAATCGCTAAGCCCATCAGCCAAGAATCAGCAACGTCCCACGTACGGGATTGCTTCCCCCAACGCATCGCAGCAATACCCGCCGCCGAGAAGACCACCAACCAATTTGGCAGTTCCAGTCCCAGCAGGTTGATGTGGCCATTCCACGCATTCACGGAAAGCGAAAGCTGCAACCCCGGAAACGAGAACGGAACCGGAAACCCTTGACCGACCAATGCTGACGCCGGAATCTTCGCCCACGGCAAGAACGACGCGATCAAGATCACGACAGCGGCAACGATGAATCCAGGCGACGGTTTCTCATGAGAGCTTTGTTCCATGATCAGTCTCTTCGCATCCGAGTTCTGGAAGAATAAGCCGCGTGCGCAATGCAGCAGATATCGCGACGGGACTCTATCTTGGAATGTGTTCACTCGCCACGGACGAGAGTGACGACACCGTATCAGTGACTCGCTGATTTCAAGGGCTTGATTCGCAGACGTGTCACGAGCATCCTCCGCAAACGCTTATCCATTTCTCGGTCGATGACTCCTCAGCAGAAATACAAACACATGGTTGAATCTCGTAGTTCGATTTTAGCCCGCTTTCGTCAACAAGTTGCCAGCGGTCAGCCGATCGTCGGTGGTGGTGCCGGGACCGGCATCAGTGCCAAGTGCGAAGAAGCCGGGGGCATCGACTTGATCGTGATCTATAACTCCGGTCGCTTTCGCATGGCGGGCCGAGGTTCGCTCTCTGGCATGATGCCGTACGGGAACGCAAATCAGATCGTCAAAGAGATGGCGTTTGAAGTTCTGACTGCGGTCACTCACACGCCGGTGCTCGCCGGGGTCTGCGGCACCGACCCGTTCATGATCCGCGATTTCTTCCTGCAAGAATTAAAGGCTCTCGGCTTTGCCGGGATTCAAAACTTCCCGACGGTCGGCCTGATCGACGGCACCTTTCGGCAAGGTCTCGAAGAAACCGGCATGGGCTATGCGCTCGAAGTTGATCTGATCAAAGCGGCTCGCGATCTCGATCTGCTGACAACGCCATACGCCTTCACGCCGAACGAGGCGCGGCTGATGACGTACGCAGGAGCTGACATCGTGGTCGCTCACATGGGGCTGACAACCAACGGCTCGATCGGTGCGAAAACGGCTAAGTCTCTCGATGACAGCGTCCATCTGGTCGCATCTATTGCCGAGGCCGCGAAGTCCGCTCGCAGCGATGTCCTCGTCCTCTGCCACGGCGGTCCAATTGCAATGCCGAACGACGCTCAGTATGTCCTGGACCGCGTTCCCGCATGTGATGGCTTCTACGGAGCTAGCTCGATGGAACGACTGCCGACCGAAATCGCCGTGACTCAACAGACGCGCGATTTCAAAGCGTTAAAACGGCCCCGCGCTTGATCGCAACCCCCGCCTGGGACACACACTTCAACCACACCGAAGCAGAATTTCCAAGGTGCAAAGCACCGAGGAGTTCAGTCAGTCTCCGAACTCGTGACCGTGAGTTGGGGACTTTCAGCTCGACGTGATAACTCTGATATTCGATATTCGGCCAAGATCAAATCTGCGGTCGCTTGGAGAGCACCGTTTCCCAAGCCAGAATCGCATCACGAGTTTCTTGTACATCATGAATTCGCAGAATGTCTGCCCCTTGTGCCGCGAGTGCGAGACTCACGCCGATTGTTCCCGCGTTGCGTTCCTCAACATTGCGGCCAAGCACTTTCTTCAGAAATCGTTTTCGCGAATGACCAATCAGGAGCGGTCTGCCGAGCCTGTGTAGTTCGGCAATGTTTGAGAGCAGTTCCAGACTGTGTTCGGCGGTCTTACCGAAACCGATCCCGGGATCGAGAACGATCCGATCGCGAGCGATGCCAGCCGTTTCAAGCTCATCAAGCCGTCGAGAGAAATGTTGGCACACTTCCGCGACGACATCGGAATATCGCGGATCACGCTGCATCGTCTGCGGAGTTCCTTGAATGTGCATGAGGATCACCCCACAGGCAGACCCACAACAAACACGCGTCATGTCAGCATCAAACGTCAGCCCAGAGATGTCGTTGACGATTGCGGCTCCGGCAGCAAGACACTGTCTAGCGACCTCCGCTTTATAGGTGTCAATCGAGATCGGCGTTTTGGTTTGTCGAGCCAGCTCGCGCACGACGGGCACAACACGACGAAGCTCTTCATCCACGGGAACCGATGCTGCGCCGGGGCGAGTTGATTCGCCGCCAACATCAAGAATATCCGCGCCCTCCTCAACCAGACGGAGCGCGTGTTCGACTGCGAGACCGGCATCTAAAAATTGGCCACCATCAGAAAAACTGTCAGGGGTGACATTCACGATTCCCATTAGGCGAGGGATTCGCCCAAACTCCCAGTGATCCAAGCCAACGAGCCAAGTGTACAGATTTAACGATATGGGTTGTGAGGATTGTAAGGATATCGAGAGGCCATCTGGCTGCTGAACTTTACTTGAGTACATCCCGGCCTCGGTTTGGTTTGACATCGCGGACGTCACGGCTATCCTACGCCCCACAGTTTCCGTAGTCGGAAGAGTTTATCCGACCCGCAATGTTGCGTATCACCTTGCGTCCAGGGAGTGTCGGACGCGAATCGTCTTGGACAGTGCTGCCACGAGGGTATCACGTGTTCGCCATGATGGCAGGGTCCAAAGCGACCAGCCCATCGAAAGTTGAAAAGGGAGAGATCAATGAGTCGAGTTTTGAAGTTAGTTGCGTTCTGTGCGACGTTCGCCGTTCTGGCCGCCTTCAGCGGTGCCGCTGAAGCTAGCAGTTGCTGCAAGCAACCCAAGGTCAAGTGCTGCAAGCAACCCAAGGTCAAGTGCTGCAAGCAAACTTCTTGCTGCCAAGCCGCTGCCCCAGCTCCAGCCCCGTGCTGCCAAGCTGTTGCTGCGACCTGCTGCAAGCCAGCTCCGACCTGCTGCGCTTCGGCTCCGAAGTGCTGCCAAGCCAAAGTGAGCTGCTGCTCAGCTCCGACCAGTTGCTGTGGCGCTGCCGCTCCGGCGATGGCCGCCCCGGCCCCGGCCGTCAAGGAAGTTCCGGCTCCTCCGAAAGAAGAAGCTGCTCCTGCTCCGAAGGCCTAGTTGCCTGCTGACTTACCCTGTGTAAGTTGAGCGAGTTGAAATCAAATTGGGCTGACTCATCAGAGTCAGCCCAATTGCTTTTGATAAGGCGACTCGCTAGACCTGCGACCCTTCGCTCGATCGCATTTCGATTTTCTGCCTCGCGAAGAGCAGCGTTGGCCCAGCTTATTGCCGGTGACTGGCGTCGCGACTGCCCGTTGGCCAACTCAATTGAAGGAGCCTCGCCTGTGCTGATTGCCCCATCTGTCAACGTTCATGAAGTGCTGCGGGAGCGATCGAGTTTTGGGTTGGAGGAGGCCAAACTGCTAGTCCAAGCAGTTGCGGCGAAACAATTCCCGGAAACGCGCCAAGAAATCGACGCCGCCATTGTGGACGCTCAAGAGGCGAGTCGTCCCAGTGAAGAACAGTTGGCGAAGGCGGGGATCGGTGCCTATTTGATGGCTCGACACCAAGTGGCGGACAATTTTTTGAAACAAGTCCATTCGCATGCCGCTGGACTTTTTTACCACGGTCTCGCTCTTCAATCGCTCGGTCGTCATGCCGATTCAGAGCCTCGTTTTGAAGAGGCGGCCAAGCACGGATACGATGCGATCGAGTGTACCTTGAAGCGTGTCGGCGCGATTCGTCAGCAAGACCGACTCGAAGATGCCGAGAAGTTGCTGCGGTCTGTCTCTAAGCAAGCAGTCTCTCGCGCTGAGTACTCGAATCAAATGGGCAGTATTCTGTGGGATCGCGGTGATACCTTCGGCGCGGTGGAGTACTTTGAACGATCCATCGACATGGACCCGCATCACACGCGTGCGTTGTTTTCGTTGGCCAACATCTACGCACAATATGGTAATGACAATGAAGCGATCGCTCTGTTGGAGCGTTCGCTGTCCAAACCGCCGATGTATCTGAACGCCTTGTTGAATCTTGGTCTGTTGTACGAAGACCGAGAAAACTATGCGGCTGCCGCATTTTGTTTTCGACGAGCGGTAGAAGTTGATCCGACGAACGAGCGGGCTCGCCTCTACTATAAGGACATTGAGGCCGCTCAAGACATGTTCTTTGACGAAGAGGCCGCGCGCGTTGATAACCAGACGCAGACGCTGCTAGCCCGTTCAATTTCGGACTTTGAACTTTCCGTGCGCAGTCGCAATTGCCTGGAAAATCTTGGCCTGCAAACACTTGGCGATCTGACGCGCGTGACCGAACAAGATTTATTGAAGGGACGCAATTTCGGTGAGACATCGCTGAAAGAAGTACAGGTGTTGCTCGAAGCTCATGGATTACAGGTCGGTCAGCATTTGCAGCAGTCAATGTCTCGTGACCCGCTTGAACTGCCCGCCGATTTGCCGCCCGAAGCTGAAGCCGCGATTCAACGACCGATTGCCGATTTGAATCTCAGTGTGCGAGCTCGAAAGTGTATGTCACGGTTGAACATCAACACGATTGGCGAACTCATCCGCCGTTCTCCAGATGATCTTCTGGGCGTGCGGAACTTCGGGGTCACATCGCTCAACGAAATTCGGCTCCGTCTGACGGACTTCGGCTTACAATTGCGAAACGACTGAGATCGACTGCGACGATAGCCGGTGTTTTGACATGAGCGATCCCTCGATTCGTTCGCGAGCCGTAGCCTCGGTCTTATTGCTGGTTGTATTGACGGTGCTGATCCTCGTGCCGTGGAGCTTGTGGCAGCGTGTCGCGACGGAAGTGCCGGCGACTCGCTTTGTCAGCGGACCAGCATTGTCACTCGCAGCTGAATCGAAAGCCCTCGCGCGAATCGATGAAGAGAATATCCGGGTTGCCGTTACGGGATCTCAGAGGCAACTCGATCTGTCCATCGACGGGCCGTATCAGCTTCGTCCTGTTGGTAGCAGCAAGGTGCTGTCGCGCGGTGAAAAACTCGCCGTAACGACGGTGATCGCAACGAGCAACGGATTGCGAATCGGCAAGACAGAGTACGCGGTCACTCGACTGGAAATTATTCCGAATCAATCGCCATCCGTGTGGGTCAACGGTCACGAATATCGCGGGACGGTGCGTTTTTTTCGTCAATCTGGCGGAGCAATTCGCGCGGTCAACGTGTTACCGATCGCCGAATACCTGGCCAGCGTTGTCGATAGCGAGATGCCGACGTCGTTTGGAGTCGAAGCGAGGAAGGCTCAAGCAATCGTTGCCCGAACGTATGCGCTCGATGTGCTGCGGAGCGGCGAAGGAAATGCCGAGTTCGATTTGTTTGCTTCGACAAGCAGTCAGAAATATCTCGGCTATCAATACCGCGACGGCTCAAGACGCCTCGCGGGGGAGAGCGAAGCGAGCCGACAGATCGTGCGCGACACGACCGGCATGGTCGCGATGTTTCAAGGACGATTGTTTCGCACGTATTACTCAGCCGTTTGCGGCGGTCAAACAACTCAAGGAACCGCCATCTTCTCGGACGCCGTATCGGCGCTGAAAAGTGTCTCATGCGATTATTGTCGCGAAGCGAATTTGTATCGCTGGGAATCAGATCTCTCGAAGACGACGGTCAGCGACAAACTGAAAGAGCATTTTCGCGGTGAAGGCAAATCGTTCGATCGCCTGCAATCCATCGTGTTGGTCAGCGGCCAACCGAGCAAGGGACTCGAAGTTCCTGAGTTTGAAGTCCGCGACGGGAAGCGGTCACATCGAATTTCCGCCGCAACGTTGCGACGCTTGCTGCCGCCGGGAACGGTTTACAGCCCGTTCTTTTCCATCACTGAAAAGTCCGACAAGCTACTATTCTCCGGCCGAGGCCACGGTCACGCCGCCGGACTCTGTCAGTGGGGCGCTCGTGGTCAGGGCCTTGTCGGCAAGACCGCTTATGAGATCGTCCGGTACTACTACTCTGGTGCGAAGCTCGTGCAATTGCCGTGAAGTCAGCACAAGTAACCCGAAGCGTCAGCGAGGGTGAATGAGTTTGAACTTCATGCGATGATGAATTCAAACCGTTGGTGAGCGTTCGCCCTCGCTGACGCTTCGGGTTACTTAAAAAGACTACTGAGACATGCCGTACTTCTTCATCTTGTTGTAGAGTGTGACGCGGCTGATCCCAAGGTCTTTGGCTGTGTTCGTGCGGCTGAAATTATTCTTCAACAGAGTTTGCTCGATGATGTCACGCTCGGTGAGCGAGATCTGTCGGTTGAGCGTCGCTGAGTTTTGCGACGACGACGACGAGTGCAATTGCACGGTCGGGTCATTCGTTGGTCCGGCGTTGCCCAACAAAATGTCGTGAGGCAACTGATCTGCAGTCAGCACGCCGTTGCGGCAATAGATGACTGCTCGCTGGATGACATTTTCCAATTCGCGCACGTTGCCCGGCCACGGATAGGCATACAGCGCCGCGAACAGTCCCTCGTCGATGTGCTCGATCTTGATACTGTGTTTGTGAGCCGATTGCTGGACGAACCGACGAACCAAGTTGCCGATGTCCGGCTTCCGGTCGCGGAGCGGCGGCAGTTCAAACTTCAACATGTTGAGCCGGTAATACAGGTCCGGACGGAAGCGTCCTTTCTCAACCAGCGGCTTGAGATCGAGATTGCTTGCGACCACCAGCCGAGCTTGCGACTGCATCGTCTTATTCGAACCGACAGGCTCGAACGCTCCGGTCTCGATGACGCGCAACAGCTTGACTTGCTGCTCCGGACCGAGCACGTCGATTTCGTCCAGCAGGATCGTACCGCGTCCGGCAGCGACAAACTTTCCTTCCTTGTCGGCGTGAGCACTCGTAAATGAGCCTTTCACATGCCCGAAGAGTTCGCTTTCAATCAACTCGCTGGGCAACGCGCCGCACGCGACGTGCATGAAAGCTTCTTTGCGGCGTGGCGAGACTTCGTGAATCAAATTGGCGAGGTACGTTTTCCCCGAACCCGTTTCACCGATGAGCAAGACTGTGACATCGTGTTGAGCGGCCACCTCCAGATCGACCAGCATTCGTCGAAGCTGCGGCGTGTTCGTTTCAAAGCGTCGCGAGATTCCGTGCAAGACCGTTTGAGGTTCGCTCGGTTCCGAAACTGTTACCGACTTCGTCGTGGTCGCCGCTATTGGTGCAACTTCTACAACCTTCACCGGGAACTTGTCAGTCAGCCAAGCGACGATTTTCTCAACCGCGACATTACCTCGCAGTTGTGTCACTCCACCACAAGCGACAAGCCGCTCGATCGGTTCGGGACAGTTCTCTGACGTCAGTAACAAGACTTGCAGTTCCGAGAGACGCTGCCGCACTTGAGTGATGACGTGCTCATGCGAGTGTCCGCCATCGGTCACGATCAGAAAATCGCCAATCAACGCTTGAGCTTGATGCCTCAACACCAACTCACCGGCACGTTGCACGGTGTCGGCGAGTTGCACATCAAATCGTTCCGACACGGCCATCGACAGGTCAGAAGAAAAGATCGGATTACGACTACAAACAACAACGATCGGCTTGCTCATTTCGAGGCCCCGACAATCACAAAGAGGAAGCAATGGACGTTTCTCAGAGACCTCACGAACAACACGAGCGAGGTCTGTTCGCTCTTTGAACAAAGTGAGTGCCAAATGCGTCAAGCTTTTGAAACGAGTGTCAAAAAGCCTGAATTCGCCGAGAAAAACTGCATTCCACCGCACGCCACCGACTGCTTCACCAACGCGATGTGGCGGAACGGCAACGCCACGTTGATGCGATTCAGCAACGCTGGTTGCGTTTTCTCAATGACACAACCGCCAACCGATCCACGTGGCGCACAAACTGAGCGCGACATTGGCGAGCGTGTTCAATGCGGCCATGCCAAACGAGTCCTCACGTGCGAGCATGACGGTCTCAAAGCTAAACGCCGAGAAGGTTGTGAGTGCACCGAGAATCCCGGTAACCAACAGCAGTCGCCACTCTTCCGAAAGCTGTCCCCGTCGGACGAGTGCCATCAGCACGCCGATCAGCAAGCTGCCGACGACATTGACCAGCAGAGTGCTCAGCGGAACAAAGTGACCGAACGTGATCAATGTCCAACGCTTGCAGAATTCGTTGCTGCCATGACGAACCAACGCACCGACGGCTCCTCCGACAGCGACCAGCAACACGCTCCACCAAGTTTGCATCAGTCGGCTCAGTTCGTCTTGGCAATCTTCCAGAGATACGAATCGCTGCGGATAAACAGCGCGTTGTTGGCGATCGCCGGAGTCGCTTGAATCAAATCAGATGGCTCGCGCTTGCCGAGCCTCAGATCGTTCTTGCCGAGCAACTCACCCTTTTCACCACCGAGTTGCACGACCTGTCCGACTCCCGCTTCGTTGATGTAGTAGAGCCGATCTTTCGTCGCGACCGGAGTGGCCGTGAACGGACCTTCGAGCCGAAGTTGCCATTCGATTTTTCCGTCTACCAAGTCGGCACAGTTCACGACTCCCGCTCCGTTGAGCACATAGACGTTCTTGCCCAGCACGAGCGGGCTGGCGGTTCCGGGGCCGAGCTTGCCGACATTCCACAATTGTTTCGGTTGCGACTCACCGGGTTCATGTCGCAAGGCAGTCAATCCATTTGACGGCACATAAGCGGTGTCTCCGGCGACCACCAGCGACGGGATCGTTGACGCACCGCTCTTGTAACTCCAGACAACTTCGCCGGTCTTCGGATGACACGCTTCGACACCCGCCGAGGCTTGTAACAGCGCGAGCTTCTCACCGGTCGTCGCATCCCTCAGCGCGGACGGTGAAGTCCAGTTCGCTCGCTTGGGACGACCGCGCTTCCAGCGTGACTCACCGCTGTAGACATCCAAGCCGGTCGAGAACGAATCGGCATCGTTCTCCGCCTGCACAATCAGCGTGTCGCCAATCACGATCGGCGACGAGGCCATCCCGAGGCTGTTGCTGCAATTCGGGAAGTCATGCGACAGACCTCGATACCACTGCAAGTTCCCTTCGAGGTCGAGGCACGCAATGTCGTTGCTCGAAAAGAGAGCGAAGATGCGTTGCCCGTCGCTACATGGCGATGAGGACGCGGCACAAGTCTTCGGATGAGTCATCGTCCGGCCAGTCGCCCAAAACTGTCGCTCCCACAGCTTGGTCCCTTGAACCACGTCGAAGCAGAGCACGTGCAGGCGATCCTGCTGAAAGCCGCTGCCGCAGGTGACGATTACTTTGTCGCCAATCACGATTGGACTTGAGAGGCCACGACCCGGCAGAGCGATCTTCCACGCAATGTTCTTCGGCGTTTCACCATCGGACCACTCCGTTGGCAAATCCGCATCAGCAGCCACGCCGGACGAATCATCACCGCGAAACTGTCGCCAGTCGGCGGAGCAAGTCGCCGCCAGCATCAGACAGATAAACCAGGCTGAGAGGAATCGAACTCGATTGAATTGCATGGAGAGAATCCTGGCGTTGCCTGGGCAAGTCGGTGAGTTTCCGGTACGGCTTGTTCCTAGTTAGCACGACGCGCAAGCGAGTGGTTTTTCTCGAAC
>JAYUFI010001161.1:0-3015 GCA_043738805.1 Planctomycetaceae bacterium
CAACGGCCAAGGTGGCAACGACACTCTCGTTGGTGGCACCGAACGAGATCTTCTGATCGGCGGCTCAGGCAGCGACTCCCTCGCGGGCGGAGCGGGCGACGACATTCTGATTGGCGGCACAACGACATTGAACCCAGCCGCGATCACCGCCGTCATGTCCGAATGGACCAGCGCCAAAGCCTACGCCGACCGAGTCACTCACCTCCGCACCGGCTCCGGCGGCTCCAACGGAGCCACCAAGCTCGACGCTTCCTCGGTCCAAAACGACTCTGCCGCCGACACGCTTTCTGGAACGACAGACCTCGACTGGTTCTTCCAATCGGCAGGCGATGTTCTTGTCGATTTCAACGCCGGCCTTGGTGAGATCAAAACGACGCTATGATAATGAAACGCAAGTACGCCTTAAGATGAACGTTTCAAAACTCACACATCGCGTCGCCAGATGGTGCCGTCGGGGCGGTCTTCGAGGGTGACTTTCATTTCGGTCAGGCCCTTGCGGATTTTGTCGGCGATCTCGAATTGTTTGGCTTTGCGAACGTCCGCTCGCAGTGTGATCAGGAGTTGCATGAGGCCGTTGACGAACTCGTCGTCAGTTCCGCTGGATGCTTTCTTGGTGATCGGTTTGAGGAAGACTCCGAGGAGGTTGGAGAGTTCTTTGAAGAGCGTTGTGCCGCGAATGAGTGCGGCGACTGCTGCCGCGTTGGATTTGCCGTCAGATTCCAGCTTGTGCTCGGTGATGAAGGCATTGAGCGTCTTGCGGAGATCGAACAGCGCACCGACGGCCGCTCCGGTGTTGAAGTCGTCGTCCATCGCGTCGAGGAACCTCGTTCGCAGCGCGACGAGTTCGGAGAAGAACGAAGCGGGTTCGCCGGTGAGATCGGCGGATTCGCTGCGAGACTTCGCGATTGGCAGCGCGTAAAAGTCTTGGTTGGTCACGCGCGTGAACGACTCAATCAAACGATAGAAGCCGTCGATGCTCTTCGCGGTTTCTTCGAGCCGGTCGTCGCCGAAATCGACTGGGCTGCGGTAGTGCGTTGCCATCAGGAAGAAGCGGACGGTTTCGGGATCGAACTTCGCGAAGACGGCCGTCTTCACCGATTCGGCTCCCTTCGAACCGGCCAGCTTCTGTTCTTCTTGAGCCTGCTTTTCGGCCATCATGTCGGCTGTTTGAGAAGCGGCCGTATCGCCGTGCCGGCTGTGATCGCCGCCGATCTTGCCGCCGGCTCCGCTTTTTCGCAGCAGGCCGTTGTGCAACCAGTACCGCGCGAACGGCTTGCCGGTGCAGGACTCGGATTGAGCGAGTTCGTTCTCGTGATGTGGGAACATCAGGTCGAGTCCGCCGCCGTGAATGTCGATCGTGTCGCCGAGCAGCTTGCGAGCCATCGCGGAACACTCGATGTGCCAGCCGGGACGACCCGGCCCCCACGGGCTGTCCCACGCCGGCTCGCCCGGCTTCGAGCCTTTCCACAACGCGAAGTCCGCCGGGTTGTGTTTGCCGTCGCGAGTCTCCGCGCGCGTGCCGGCCAGCATCTCGGTCAGGTTGCGACCGCTGAGCTTGCCGTAGTCGGCGTCCTTCGTGCATTCAAAATAGACGTCGCCGTTGAGCGGGTACGCGTAACCCTTCTCGATCAGCCCGGCGATGATCTCCTGCATTTCGGCGATGTACTGCGTCGCGTAGGGCATGTGGTCGATCCCATCCACGCCGAGCGTCCGCAGGTTGTCGAGATAATCCTCGGTCATCTTCCGAGCCAACGCCTCGACGGTCGTCCCCAGTTCGTTGGCCTTCACGATGAGCTTGTCGTCCACGTCGGTGATGTTGACGACCCACGTCACCTGATACCCGGAGTACGCCAGATACCGCTTGATCGTGTCGAAGATGACCGGCCCGACCATGTGCCCAATGTGAGCCGGCTTGTAAACCGTCGGCCCACACAGATACATCGAGACCTTCCCCGGCTCGACCGTTTGAAACTCTTCCTTCTGACGAGTCAGTGTGCTGTAAACGCGAATGGGCATGGTGATCCGGAATTTCAAAATTGAGACTTCAAATGCAACGTCGCCCACCACCGGACGACGCACCGAGAGAATCGTGCAAAGCGGGCAATCGGTTCAAGTCGGATTTCGCGACTCATTTTCTGCGCACACCGATAGCGTTGCGGTTAAACATTTCACTCATGACCGTGTGAGACATAAACGGCCAAGCCGACTGTCCCCTTCCCCCTGACTCTCGCAGCGTTCGCAACTACAATCCGCCTCTTCCGAGTCCCCCACTGAGAGCCACAATGACACAACGTCGAATCCTCGTGACCGCCGCGTTGCCCTACGCGAACGGGCACATCCACATCGGCCACTTGGTCGAATACATCCAGACGGACATTTGGGTCCGCTTTCAAAAGTTGCGAGGCAACCGCTGTGTCTTCGTGTGTGCCGACGACACGCACGGCACGGCGATCATGATTCGCGCTCGGCAAGAGGGGCGTTCCGAAGAGGCGCTCATCGCGGATATGCGAGCCGCTCACGTGCGAGACTTTGCTGGGTTCGACATCGACTTCGACAACTACGGCAGCACGAACAGCGAAACGAATCGCGATCTCTGTCACAAACTTTGGGCCGAGTTGCGCAAAGGGGACTACATCACCGAGCAATCGGTGACGCAGCTCTTCGACCCGAAGGCCGGTACGTTCTTGGCCGATCGGTTTGTCAAAGGGACGTGTCCAAAATGCGGTGCGGCTGACCAATACGGAGACAACTGCGACAAATGCGGCTCAACATATTCGCCTGCCGACTTGATCAACCCGACCAGCACGCTCTCCGGAGCCACACCGGAACTGCGCTCGGCCAATCACCTCTTCATCAACATTGAGAAGCTGCACAGCTTCCTCGAAGAGTGGACGCAATCCGGCGAGCACCTGCAAAGCGAAGTGGCCAATTACCTCAAAGGACATTTTCTTGGCGAGCCGTTGAGGGACTGGGACGTTTCTCGCCCGGCTCCGTACTTCGGCTTCGAGATTCCCG
>JAYUFI010001162.1:0-7948 GCA_043738805.1 Planctomycetaceae bacterium
GCCACTCAAGACATCCTGGCGGACTTGGACCAGCATGACGCTCGATATCTCGTGGCCAAGGGAGGTCATGGCGGTCGGGGTAATAAGCGTTTTGCCACCTCGACGAATCGGGCTCCGCGCGAGTTTGAGCGCGGCGAACTTGGCGAGTCTCGGAACATCATGCTCGATCTGAAGTTGATTGCCGATGTCGGGCTCATTGGCAAACCGAACGCTGGAAAATCGACGCTGCTCAGCCGACTGACTCGTGCGACGCCGGAGATCGCCGATTATCCGTTTACGACAAAGTTTCCGAACCTCGGCGTCGTGCGCATCGGCTATGACCGCCAGTTCGTGCTCGCGGATATTCCGGGACTTATCGAAGGGGCTCACGCGGGGATCGGCCTCGGTCACGAATTCCTGCGACACGTTGAACGCACGAAAATCCTCGTGCATCTCGTTGAGCCGATCCCCTCCGATCAAACCGATCCGCTGACCAATTACCGCTCGATCCGCGAAGAGTTACGACTGTATGACGAGTCATTAGCCGAGCGTCCGGAGTTAGTCGTCGTCACGAAATGCGAACTCTCCGAAGCAGGCCCGATCGCCGAACAACTCGAAGCGGAGATCGGACATCCGGTGCTCCGGCTGTCCGCAGTCACCGGCAAAGGCTTGCCTGACTTGATCAATCAAGTGTTTGATCTGTTGAAAGAAATCAAAGCGAACAGCTTGGCTGCCGTGCCAACCGCTGAGCCTGTTTAATTCTATGTCTCCAGCTTTTGTAGGACGGTTTTCCAAACCGTGTGTTTGTTTTAACCGCACGCCGCAGGCATGCGCGTTTGGAAGTGCGCGTGCCTACGGCGTGCGGTTAAACAACGTAATTATGACCGCGAGCGGTATCGCAGCAAATTGAGGTTTGCCCCGTTGAACAACTATGGAAGACGTCGCCACATCCGACTCATTGGTCGCTGACTCAACGCCTCCGGAGATGACGCCGGGGCAGCTTGCGGCGTTGATCAAGACGTCGGGGTTCGCGTTTCGCGGCTACGATCAAACGAACTTAGGCAAGTCGCCGGAGTTGTTGGAGCATCTGGTTTACGGCCCGACGGTCGAGCGACATCTGTATGAGGCGTCAACGGTCGCGGCGGATTTGCTGAGACGCCCCGTTGATTTGGTGGCTCGCGTGCGTGAGCGACGCGAAACGACGCTCGCAGAATACGGCGAAGCGGTCGCGATGATCGTGGCTGTCGAGATGGCTCAGCTCGAACTGCTACGTGAGATGTTTGGTATCGCGTATGAATCGGCTCAATTGGCGATCGGTTACAGCCTTGGCGAAGTGAGTGCACTGGTGGCGTCGCGCGCCTTCAGTCTCGAAGCGGTGCTCACGCCGTTGCTGGTGTTGTCCGCGGACATTGTCTCCCAAGCGGCAGACGTTCGCATGGGGATCATCTTCTCACGCGGCCCGGTGCTGGATGTGGCCGCGATCGAACGGCTCTGTTTAGAGATCACTCAGCATGGTCGCGGGACGATTGCGATTTCCTCGTACTTGTCGCCGAACACTGTCCTCGTGCTCGGCCAACAGCAGACGCTCGACGAGATGAAAGCGGCTGTAAAAGGGCGCTTTCCGAAAGGGGTCGTGCTCAAAGAAAACCCCGACAAATGGCCGCCGATTCACACGCCGATCACGCGGCAGAAGCAAATTCCTGATCGAGCCGCCGTCATCATGGAACGAGCGTCCGGCGGATTTGTCGTTCCTCGACCGACGATTATTTCGTGCGTCACCGGCAAAGCGGACTACAGCGACTTCAACAGCCGCGAAATACTGAATCGCTGGGTCGATTACCCGCAACGGTTGTGGGATGTCGTCGAGCAAACGATCTCGTCGGGCGTTGATTTGCTCGTCCATGTCGGTCCCGCTCCGAACATCATTCCGGCGACGATGCAGCGCATCAGCCTCAACGTGCAAACGCAATTGGCCGAGAAGTCATGGCACGGTCTCGGCCTGCGAGCGGTCTCACGCATGATTCGCGGACACCGTCCGTGGCTCACGAACATGCTCTCACACCAAGCCAACCTGCTGCGAACGCCGTTCATTCAAGAGATCATCTTGGAAGACTGGTTGCTGGCGCAGATGCCGTGAGACGAAACGTAGACGAATCACTACGTCTGCTGGACTCAAACTGAGCGTTTTCTGGGGAGAAAATCTCACTGCAAAGGCGCAAAGAGCGCGAAGAAATCAAGAAAATGGCCATTTCAACAGTCTCCGCGCGCAATGATCAGGAAAAACCATTTTGTGGCGTTCCTTTGCGTGCTTTGCGCCTTGGCGGTGAAAACTGTTCCGATTGAGTACTTGGCTCTCATCTAAAAATCGCCATTCGACTCTCCGCCGTTGATCGTGCTGATGCTGCCCCAAATGCCGTAGGGACTTTGCCGCGTCGGGTAATTGATCAAAAACGTGGTTGCGTCAGGAACTTGGTTGGCATCACCTTGAGTATTGGTCACGGTCGAAAGCGTGCTGCTGTTGATGTTCTCATTGACGAATCGCACCGTGCCGTCACCCATCAAGCAGTGAACACCGCCAGTATGTCGGCTGCTGGGAGTGATGATCGCGGGAGCTCCGACCGCTCCGCTCACAGGACTTGAGGCCGCACAAGAGCACGAGTTCGGCGGATTGATCAACGTCACGCCGGAGTAGTACAAAAACCCGGACGCCCACCGTTCGCCGGGCAATCCCGGCAGACCGGTGCCCGTGAAATAGCCTTGAGAGCAATTCGCTCGACATCCATTCGCGGCATTCGGAGGAGTTCCCGCGACCAGCAGCATTGTGGCCACTCGCCCCAACGCATCTTTCGGATTGGAAGGATGCCCCAGGTCTCGCTCGGCCATGAAGACCGTGTTGCTCAATCCATCTTGAACCTCATTCGCACGAATACAAGCACGCCACGCGAATGGCCCACGATTGCGCATGCTTGGTGCGGTCGCGGTTCCCGGCGCTCCGTCAATCGGCAACGGTCCGCCATCATTCGGCAGTCCGACAATCATGTCCCCCACGTTGAAGGCGTAGCTGGCATGAGCATGGAAGTCGGAATTCGTCGATCCCGCCGTGTTCCCATTGAGACCGAGGTTCGTGGCCGTGCCCAAAATTTTCTGCGGCACTGACGACGACGGGCAGGTGAAGACACTGAGTTCGCCACTCACCGCCACGTCGTGAAGACCAGCCGTCGGGTCGCCTCCCTGAGTGACCGATTGATTGGAGATGTGCTGCCAAATGGGATCAAGTTCCAGATATGGCAACAGCATTGCACGACCAGAAAGTCGGCCAAAGTTGTGGTCCGGCGATCCGGATTCAGTTCCGCCGCTCAGCGGACAAAAGCAGCTAAAGGTTCCTTCGTAGTGATACAGCGCGAGTCCCCACTGCTTCAAATTGTTCTTGCACTGCAATCGCCGAGCAGCTTCGCGCGCACTTTGAACGGCAGGTAACAACAGTCCCACGAGAATCGCGATGATGGCGATGACCACGAGGAGCTCAATCAAAGTAAAGCCGCGTTTCTTTAGCATGGTCTTGTTCCTGGCAGACATGGATTCGATCAGGGGTCAGGCACCGCTGAATTCACGCTTGTGCTGATCACGCTCGATACGGCAGCGGGTCCGTCAGCCCCGCTTCAATGAAACCCCGGCGGCGGAGTTGGCAGGAATCGCAGTGGCCGCAGGGATGACCGAGGTTGTCTGGGTCATAGCAGCTTGTTGTCAGACTGTAATCGACACCCAAAGCGACTCCACGTCGAATGATGTCCGCTTTTGAGAGCGAGATCAGCGGTGAGTGAATCACGAAGCGGCCCGTTCGCTCGACTCCTGCTTTGGTTCCTAGCCGCGCGAGTTCCGCGAATTCTTTGATGAACTCCGGACGGCAATCGGGATAGCCGCTGTAGTCCACCGCGTTGACTCCGATGAAGAGATCAAACGCGCCGATCACTTCCGACCAACCGAGTGCGAGCGACAGAAAAATCGTGTTGCGTGCCGGGACATAAGTAATCGGGATGCCGTTCGTCAGTTCGGAATCGCTGCGATCTTTCGGCACGTCGATGTTGTCGGTCAGCGCTGAGCCGCCGAACTGACGCAGGTCGAGTTGGAAAATTTGATGCTGCTTGACCCCCATCGACTGGCACACTTTGCGCGACGCTTCCAACTCAAACCGATGCCGCTGACCGTAATCAATCGACAACGCATACAGTTCAAAGCCCTGCTGCTTGGCGATCGCCAACACCGTGGCCGAGTCCAAGCCGCCGCTTAAAAGGACGACGGCCTTCCCAGATTTATGCGAGTTGCTCATCAATCTCTCACCGTTCAAAAATGTCGGCTTAGTACGCTGCTTATTGAGCAAATTGTGACTCGACGCTCCGCGTCGAAAGGGCGTTTATTGCTGGTCCTGATTTTCACACTTTCCGATTGCTCTCCACGACGTGGAGCGTCGTGCCACAATTTTTCGATGAGCCACTAGCCTGCTATTTCTGCCGTATCGTCGTTGATCACATCCACCATCTGACGCAAGCGGCCGACCTTCTTGCGGTTGAAATTCAGCGTGATGCGTGGCAGCGACAACAAGTCCGGCTCGTCCGATTCGAGCTGATGAGCGGTCGTCCGCTCAATACGATCGGATTCGAGGATGTCGTTGAATTCACCATTCAGGCGCATCAGCAGATTGTCAGAAAGCTCACGATTCAATCGCAGTACCAGCTTGTTGCGGATGAAACGCATGCTGTGATATACGCGGTAAAAGTGCAGGATTTCTGCGATTGCCTCATCAACACTGTTGGTCACTTTGAAGAGCGACAGGTCTTCGGGAGAAATCAAACCGGGGGCCGCGAGTTCTTCTTGGACATAGCCTCGCCACTTCGACCAATAGTCGTCATTCGGTTCATCGACGCATACAATCGGCATCAATTCGTGCTTGCCAGTTTGGACCAACGTCAGTGTTTCAAAGCCCTCGTCTTGAGTGCCGAAGCCGCCGGGGAAGAGCACAACCGCTCCGACTTCTTTCACGAACAGCAGCTTGCGCGTGAAGAAGTATTTCAAGCTGATGAGCTTCGGATCTTGGTGGATGATCGAGTTCGCAGATTGCTCGAAGGGCAGCATGATGTTGAGTCCCATCGACATCTCGCGCCCCGCACCGACGTGAGCCCCTTCCATGATGCCGCCCCCCGCGCCGGTGAGCACCATCCAGTTGAGCGCTGCCATCTTTCGTCCGAACTCGACCGATTGCTGATAGCTCGGATGTTCCGGCTTCAAGCGAGCTGACCCGAAGACGGTCACTTTGTGATGCTGACGATATGGCGTGAAAACTTTGAAGGCGTAACGCAATTCTTTGAAGACGCGTGCCAAAATTTTGATGTCGCCCAACGTGGCGTTGTCGCGTCCCAACTTGTCGGCCGTTGCTTTAATCTCGTCGATCAGCGATTGCTGAGTGACCGGTGTCCGCGCTTTGCGTCCGGTATTGATCGGCGTCCCATCGGGGAACTCAGACGGAATCTCGTCCGACATCCGAGCGGCAAGGTCTTGTGGCGAATCGTCGGTCATCGGTTGATCCTTCAACGTCGGGATGATCGTACTCGAGTAACCCGCAGCGTCAGTGTTATTTAAGTGGAAAGTGCGGCGAGCGCTTCCTCGCGTGAATCGTAAATTGCCCACAGCGTGTCGAGCGCCGTGATCCTCAGCAGTTCGCGAACCACTGAACTGACGCCGCACAACACCAAATCACCGCCACGGCTTTTGACCAGCTTGTGGCAGCGCAACAAAAACGCCAAAAACACCGAGCCAAAATAGGCGACCTGATGCAAATCAAAAATCACCATCGGCACCGACTTGGCCTTTAGCGGTTCCAAGATGATCGCCGCAGCCGGCTCCATCCAATCCCAACGCATCGACTCCACGTTCGGCCCCGGAACGACGACGAAACAGCCCGCATGCCACTGCATCTCAAAGCAGTCTTGAGGGTCAATCGGCTCATTGGAATCATTGATCATGTCGTCCCAAAACTTCCATCAAAGAGGTTGTTGATTCAAAATTGTGCGTTGTACGCACGCCGCATTAGGCAACGGACAACTGTTGCTGATTTTGAACGGTGACAGTGGGATTTGTATTGCGGGCTGGAATTGGAAGCTGCGGCTCTCGCAATAAAGAGACCTGTTCCTGTACGCCCCAGCGAGCTTGGTAAAGGCAATCCTCAACGGCATGACCAATACCAGAAAAACCTGCTAATTCCGGAGAATAAAATCCGAAGTAATCAGGTTCGTCAGTCGCTTCGATGATCAGCGAATATGGCAAGTCGATCATGATCACACTCCTACAATTTCTCGATGCCAGCGGATTTCAGAATCCCATGACAAGTGCCACGCGGAATCTCTTTTGAACCATGATAGTCCACTCGCACAAGATTCGGCCAACCTTGTTTCGAGTAGTACCGATTTGGAACCTCATGAATTTGAAATCGTCGCAATCATGATTCCCGTTGCGACGGAGACATTAAGCGATGTGACGAGGCCGCACGGTGAGATGCGGCAGATGGTGTCGCAGTGTTCGAGCGTCAGACGGCGCATCCCTTTTTCTTCGTTGCCGACGATCAACAACCACGGACGTCCGCGATCGAGTTGCGTGACCTCTTCGGTGGCGTGCTCCGAGGTTCCGAGAATCCACAAGCCGGACTCTTTGGCAACGGCGACCGCGCGAGCCAAGTTGGGAACGATTGAAAACGGAACGTGCTCGACGCCACCAGCGGCGACGTCATAGACCGTGCCGTTCATCGGAGCCGAGCGGTCTTTCGTCACGACAATCCCCTGAACTCCAAAGAATGCCGCCGTGCGAAAAATCGCTCCGACATTGTGCGGGTCTTGCAGATTATCGAGAGCCAACCACAGCCCATGTCCGTCGGCTCGCGCCGAAACGTCGGAGCAAAGTTGCTCCAGCGACACATCAGTTCGCTCTCGCACGGAAGCGGAGATCAACGTTTGCCGTTCGGACTTTTCATCGCGATCGCGATGATCGCGGCGAGCGACCTTGCCCAACTTCGTGATCCGCACTCGACTGGCTTGAGCGGCTTCGATGACTTCGTTCCACGCGGGGCTGGGTGCCTCAGTACCGACCCGAATTTCAAAGACATCCTCCGGACGAGTTTGAATGGCGGCCAGAACGCTGTGAGGGTTCTTCAATTCGAGAGACACGCGGTTTCCTTTACGGGACTTGATGAGCACGACAATTCAGAACGCTCAAACTGATTGCTTTGGGATTGTGCCCACGGAACACACGGAAGGAACCGCCGGTCATCATTCGCGACGCCAAGAGTTGAGCTGATATCACAACGCATCACAACGCTTCGTCCTTTTTCCGTGTCTTTCCGTGGGCAAAATTTCTTCGTTTTCAACGCGGGTTATCGAGTGAGCAGAGACGTCGTTGTCGCTGTGCTTCGTAAAACAAAATGCCTGCCGATACCGCCGCGTTGAGCGATTCCACAACTCCGAACTGTGGGATCGTGACCAGCTCGTCGCACGCGGCCAGCAAGTCCGGTTGAATGCCGGTTCCTTCATTGCCGATCACGATTGCAGTCGGGCCAGTCAGGTCACAGTCAAACGGCGGGCGAGCGGCATTTTGACTCGCACCGATCAACCGCACGCCGCACGCTCGCAGTTGAGCGGCGAGCGTCAGCAGATCGTCGGCTTGGGCGATCGGAAGATGATTCACTGCTCCCGCTGAGCTCCGTGCGACTTGCACGCTGACTTCCACCTGACCTTGCGACGGCACAAACAACGCATCGACTCCGAGCACATGCCCCGACCGAATCACCGCTCCAAAATTGTGCGGGTCTTGCAGGCCGTCCAAGATGGCAAACAACGATTGTGAGTGTGTTGCAGCCACGAGATCAGCGACTTCATCCAACGGAAACTCCCCCATTTTGGCGAGTAATCCTTGATGCTCCTGCGAG
>JAYUFI010001163.1:0-1062 GCA_043738805.1 Planctomycetaceae bacterium
CGGACTTTCGTTTGCAGAGTCAGTTCCATTGAGGTCACGCTGTTGCTGGTCTTCGGTGGTTGGCTCAGCGTCCAATCACTCCCGGCGACTTCGCCGTGGGGCGGATGCTTCTCGCCGTTGACCTCGTCCGCATTTCCGCCGAACGGCATACAGAAGAAGTCGCCACGCAACGGGCCAAGCACCGGCACGTCAAACGTCAGCTTCTCGTCCTGCCAGGGTGAGATGTGATACGGCTGCACGGGGTGATCGCTCTTGGGAAAGAACGTCACGGGAGCCATGTGGCCGCCACGCTCGGTGATCGCGACGGACACGTCAGCTGACGACAGCACAATACTCGGCTGCGAGTGAATGGCTTTTCGCTCCATTTTTTCAGCAGCAGGTAAATTGTTCGAGGTTGACAACATCACAAGGCAAAGCAATGTCGGTGAATAGAGACGAGATGACATCATTAACTCCTGAATTCGAGTGCCGGTTGCGAGAGGATTTTATGTAGCCGTCATCACTCCGCGTGACGAGCCGGTCGCTTTGCAGGGCGTTGGCAAGAACTCGGCTCGTCACGCGGAGCGATGACGGCTACCTACTACGGCTTCGCCGCACTATGGGTTTTGTTGAGACGACTTACTTCGGCAACTCCGGAGCCTTGTGGTCCGGGTAGTCGGGACTTGAAAGGCCCTCGGCCATGAACTTTACGAGATCAGCCTTTTCGCCGGGGGCGATCTTGATGTTGAAGATTTCTTCGTCGAGCCACTCGTTGGGGACGCCTCCTTTGAGATAGTGCTCGACGACCTCTTCCAGAGTCTTCGCGCTGCCGTCATGGAAGTACGGGCCGGACTTGGCGATCTCACGCAGCGTCGGCGTTTTGAACGCGCCGGTGTCGCCGGCGAGCTTACTGATGTCGGCTCGGCCTTTGTCGAAGTCCTTCTTGTCCATGCCGACGCCGACGTTGTGGAACGAGTTGTCCGAAAAGTTCGGCCCCGCGTGACACGCCGAACAATGAGCCTTCCCGAAGAACAATTTTTGTCCTCGCTGAGCGGCTTCCGACAACGCCTTCGTGTCCCCCGC
>JAYUFI010001164.1:0-1062 GCA_043738805.1 Planctomycetaceae bacterium
TAGCAGCAAGTCGAACGATGCCGCGCCGATCGTCTTCGCCACGAGATAGCCGCGAGCAGTGAACCACTCCGCGACCGCCATCTCTGCCGCGTCACCACGCGACTTCGCCGCGAGCCACTCACGAGAATCAGGACGATTCACGGCTGGCCCTCCCGCGTCGCATCGGCCGCGCCGATCGACTGGCAACCGGAGTCGATCCACGCGAGCACAGCATCACGACGCCAGCGGACACACTGAGCCGTCAAGGTGATAGCCGGCGGGAGCTTGCCCGCTTCTTTCCATCGCCAAATTGACGGCTTGCTGACGGACAGCATCCGCGCCAACTCGGCGGCGTCGATCAATGCAGACGCAACGAGGCTGACATCACGCATGGCTCGCCTCGCTTTCGCCGCGAGGTTCGCCAGCGTCATTGGCGACGCGGACGATCAAGTGTTCGATGGCAAGCCACTCGAAACGGAGCGAGCCATCAGGCAGTCGGATGTGCGGGAGTCGGCCGCGTCGTGCCAGACGATCAGCGCGTCCCACCGGCCACTTGAGCCGACGATCGACTTCATTCCCGCAGAGCAGAGTTTCCATCGTGTGTCCCCTTTGAAACTCATGGGGGACCGCACGACAACCGGAAGTTTTGTGATGTTTTGGGAAGTTGTCCCAAGTTCTCGCATTCAGCGTTTGCCGCGCCGCTTTTGGACGTGGCCAGCGATGTCGGGAACAACCTCGCCCTCTCTGCCGTGCTCATACGACTCCGAGACGGTGGCTTCTTTGTCCGTCACTCTTTGAACGGATTCGGCGTGAAGCGTTTCGAGGCTGTTCCACCACGGCATGAGCTTTTCGACATCGGCGATTGGTGACTTGCCTTGTCCGCCTTGGACAATCGGGCCAGCGTGAAGTTTGTTGAGCCGTGAAATCCGGCCACGGTTTTCTTTCTCATCCGTCAGACCGATGGCATCCAGGATTTGATTCCAACCGAACAAGAGTTTTTTCGGCTTGTCACCGTCCAGCATCTTGGCGGCAACGAATGCGGAATCGTCAGCCTTCGGTTGGGCAGCCAAATCGGTATCAACT
>JAYUFI010001165.1:0-1062 GCA_043738805.1 Planctomycetaceae bacterium
ACGAACGCACAACCGAGCCGTTCGGCCATTCGATCAACGCAGTTGTAGAGTCGAGCCATGCCGCTGTTGTCGTTCTCGTCCGTTCCTTCCGGCAGGAAGCGATAGAACGCATCCAAGACGATCAGCTTGAACGTTCCTGGCGCGATGCTTCGCAAGTCAGACTCCAACGCCAAGAGGTCACGCAAGCGACCACGAAGCGCGATGACTTGGATCTTGTCGGCGATGCTTGCCAACCGAACGCCACGAGCTTCCGCAACCGCCGGTAAGCGTTTCGCCAACGTCTCAGGATGAAGTTCGTTGTCGATCAGCAACACCGGCCCCGCGTTGACGGCGAACGTGCCGAGCCACTTTCGGCCCGTGGCCACACTCAGTACCAAATCGAGCGTCAACCAACTCTTGCCCATCTTCGGCGCGGCAATCAGGTTGGCTGTTTCGCCAACTCTCAAGAGTCCTTCGATGACCGCCGGTCGCATCTCGGAATGATCGGCGAGCAACTGCCCCGCCAATACCGGTCGCAGCCGTTCGGAACGATGCCCACACGCTTGCAGCAACGGCGTGAACTCCGGCGGCAGTTCGTCGAGTCGCTCGGCTCCGTTCAAGCGTTCGCGGAGTGATTCGATCTGTTGAGCAATCCGGCGTCGATCAGCCGCATCACGAACCTGTCTGGCAAGGAAGTCCGCATCCTTGGGGTTCGGCGGAGCATTCTTCATCAATTGGTCGAGTCCATGAAACCCGCCGACTTGTTCCAACTCGCCACGCTTGGAAAGTTCATCCGCCAGCGTTGTCAGGTAGACCGGCTCGTCCTGCGAATGCAGTGCGATCGCAGCCGCAACAATCAGCTTGTGACGAAAATCAAAGAAGTCATCCAAGGTCAGGTCGAGCGTTTGGAAAACTTGCGGATGCGTCAGGACCAAGCCCAACAAATCCGCCTCATATTGTTCCGCTCTTGGCGTGACTCCGCTCACCGCTTTGCGGCGTGAGCGTGTCGTTGTACGATCCATCTCAGCAACTCCGAAGAAAGCCCGGCCAGTGCTGGAACACTGACCGAGCGGGGAGGAAGCG
>JAYUFI010001166.1:0-1062 GCA_043738805.1 Planctomycetaceae bacterium
GCTGGAGCCGCTGGTGGAAGTGCTGGAAGGCAAGCGGCTGGTACACTCGCATTGCTATCGCGCCGACGAGATCGTAATGCTTCTCAATCTGGCAACCGAATTCGGCGTCAAAGTTCGTACCCTCCAGCATGTGCTCGAGGGCTACAAGGTCGCGCCCGAAATCGTGAAGCATGGAGCCAGTTGTAGTACGTTCGCCGACTGGTGGGCCTATAAAGTCGAAGCCTTCGATGCCGTACCGCACAACGCCGCACTGTTGCAAGAAGCGGGTGCCAACGTTGTGATCAAGAGCGACGATTGGGAACTGATCCGTCACCTCTATCTCGAAACGGCGAAGACCGTTCGCTATGGCAATATGCCGCCCGATGCCGCACTGCAAGCAATCACGTTGAACCCCGCGAACGAATTGGGACTGTCGGATCGTCTCGGCTCGATCGAAGTCGGCAAACAGGCGGACATCGCGATTTTCAGCGGCCATCCGCTGAATGCGTTTTCGCGGTGCGAACAAACACTGATCGCGGGTGAAGTCTACTTCACGCGCGACAAACAGCCGAGCGCGATGAGCCCCGCCGCAGCGTCGCGTTCCGCAAAGCCTGCGGAACTGAAACTTCCAAAACCGGAAGATCGTGTTGCCCGAATCGATCTCGGTGCTGCGAATGCGGCCAAGTACGCCATCGTCGGTGCGACGCTGCATCCTGTCGATGCGGAGGACATTCCCAACGGAGTTCTGATCATCGGCGGCGGCAAGATTCTGTCCATCGGACAGGGTCCTACATTGCGTTCGGATGTCACCGTATTGCGAGCCGACGGGTTGCACGTTTATCCCGGTCTGATTGACGCTGGAACAACCGTCGGTCTGATCGAAATCGCAAAAGTGCGTGAAACGAGTGACCTCAGCGAGATCGGACAGTTCCAAGCCGACCTGCGCGCGGGAATCGCGATCAATCCGGACTCCGAATTGATCCCGGTTGCCAGAGCGGGTGGAATCACCACGACACTGTGTCTTCCGGCGGGCGGAGGCAACATGACGTCGCACGGACGACCCCACGGGGCGATCATCGCCGG
>JAYUFI010001167.1:0-1062 GCA_043738805.1 Planctomycetaceae bacterium
AGCTCTGTCCCGCCAATTTTGAATTCTGCGGTGCCTGACCCCTGTCTTTCGCACACGCACACAACTTCCGCAGCAACCGCTGACCGACCAGCCCGACGACTCCGCTGCGTAACAGGTACGGCTCAATCCCCATGTCACTTAAGCGGCTGATCGCTCCGGCGGCGCTCGATGAATGAAACGTTGTCAGCACCAACTGCCCTGTGAGCGACGCCTGAAACGCGGTCTCCGCTGTCGCACGGTCCCGAATCTCTCCGACAAAGATCACTTCCGGATCTTGTCGCATCAGCGACTTCAAACCAGTCGCGTAATCGAATCCCGCCACGCTATTGATTTGCGATTGAGCGACTCCCGGCACGACCGCCTCAATTGGGTCTTCGAGGCTCGCGATGCTGCGAGTCGCTCCGCTTGCTCGCACGATCTCTCGCAGACACGCATACGCCGTCGTCGTCTTCCCGCTTCCCGCCGGTCCCGTGATCAGCAGCAGTCCGTTGCGTCGTTCGAGCAAGCGCTGCAACGCTGGCTCAATGTCGCTCGGTAGACCCAACTCGCCAAGAAATCGGAACTCGCCCGAACCGACAAACAGCCGCACGACAGCTTTCTCACCGAACAATGTCGGAAACGTGCTGACGCGCATCTCGACCGAGCGATCGTCCGCACGGACGCGCCCTTCTTGCGGCACGTCGGTGCGATACGTCAGTAATTCCGCCAGCACTTTCAACCGCGCGATCACATTCGATGATGTCTCTTTCGGCAACTCGGCCACTGGCTGCAAGACGCCATCGAGCCGAAAGCTCATCGCCAATCCCGACTCCTGCGGCACGAGATGCACATCACTGGCCCCCGCCTCGCGAGCACTCGCCAAGATTGCTTCGACGAGCCCGATGACATGCTGCGGATCAGACGGATTCCGGCCTTCCAACCGCTGTCGAAATCGTTCACGCCACGCCACGCATTGCATCGGTCATCCCTCGTAGATCAATCACGCACGACGAAGATCCCGGTCGCGATGATTTTTGTCTGAGGAATTTGGTGGAATCGTTTAACCGTACGCCGCAGGCACGC
>JAYUFI010001168.1:0-1007 GCA_043738805.1 Planctomycetaceae bacterium
GGCACGACGCTCCGCGTCGTGAACAACTCGCGACGCGGAGCGTCGTGCCACCAAGCCTAATACTTCAGCACTTTGCCGAGCCACGATTTATGGTAGCCCTTGCGAAGCCGGGCCGATTCTTTGTCGAAGTCACCGTTGTGGATGTTGACCAATTCCAACGTCAGCAAGTAATCGCGCTGATAGTCGCCGTTCTGGTTCGTCGTGCCCGAGGTCAGCTTGGCATACAGCAAGTAATCAAACGGCTGGCCCATTTCTTCCATGACCGTTTGGAAGTTGCGTTGGTTCTCTTTGACGAACAGTTCGTCAGGCCGAATGCGAAGCTGCTTCAAGCCCGAATCGACATAGCGGCGGCTGATCTGGTGATACTGCTGCGACTCGTTGATCTTCGAGTCGATCATTTCATAGATCTGCTCTTTGAAGTCTCCGATCTCTTCCGCCGTGCAATTTTCAACGCCAATGAAGCAGATGTTCTTCTTCACGCCGACGGTCATCGCCGCCGGTTGAATGTCTGTCACGACACAACCTCGACCGAGCAGTTTCGCGACCGATTCGTCGATCAGCGGTTTGTACGTTTCCGAACCAGCGGTGTGGCTGCCCACGAGGTCTTTGTCGTTGTCCTTCAGCACATGCGCGTGCTGAGTCCCTCGACATCCGGCGAATGTCATGAATCCGCCGAGCGCGGCAATGGAAGTCTGTTGCAAGAAATGACGTCGATTCATCGGGAATCCCTTCCCCATTTTGGTCGCAGTTGGCCCACGGGCGCGACACCCCGAAGCAGCGAATCCATTCGCTTCAGACAGGACAATCGTCTGATTGGCCCTAAAAACTCCAACCAGACTGCGCGATCGTCGGGATCGTAAGAGTCTGACGTAAGTGCGCGGAGAGGAGTTCTCGACTTGAACGCCCAACATCGCTTACAAATTTTGAAATAGCTTCGGGCCGAGCGAATTCAAGCAGTTGGTGACGACTGGGTGAGTTAGAAAAAGTGCTTACCATGCTTCACTAAC
>JAYUFI010001169.1:0-1003 GCA_043738805.1 Planctomycetaceae bacterium
TACTGATGGCCGCCGCCCGTCCCTCGGCACAGAAGTTCCTGCGTTTTCTGAGAACGCTGCTGTCGCGCAGCAACGGCCGACTCCTCGTGATCGGCACGATGCGGTCCGACTACCTCGACACCTACGAACAGCACGCCGAGTCCCTCAAGCCGCCGTTCTTGGAGCTGTATCGCCTCCCTCCCTTCCCGTGGGAGCGAGTCACCGACGTCATCACGAAACCCGCCGAACGAGTCGACGTGACGTTCACCGACGAACTCATCACCCGCCTCAAAGGAGACGCCCCCAACAGCGACGCCCTGCCGCTACTGGCCTTCACGCTGGAAAAGCTGTTCCGGCAGTGTGCCAACGACCAAGTCATCGAACTGAGCGAGTACGAGCAACTCGGCGGCATGACCGGTATCATCTCCCAAGCTGTAGCGCGCATTGTGACGAAGGAAACCCCGGCTGAAGCCGAAAACGCTTTGCGTTTGAGCTTCGTGATGCACCTAGCCCAGGTGAACGAGAAAGATGAATTCGTTCGCCGCCCCGTGCGCTGGTCACAGATTCCCGATACCGCCAAGCCGCTACTCAATCAATTCGTCCACGAGCGCCTGCTCCATCGGTATGGCGACAATGGTGAACTCGTTGAAGTCTCGCACGAAGCGTTGTTCCGCTGCTGGCCACAACTGAGAACCTGGCTCAGTGCCGAGCTAAGCAATCTTCGTCTTCGACGCAAATTGGAAGTCACTGCAAAGGAATGGAACGGATCGATAACCACGGAGCGGCCAAGTGGTGACCGAGATCTGTGCTTCACGCTGGGACAACTGGAAACGGTCGAAGAATGGAAACAGCACGTAAAACTCGAAGACGTCGAAGAGCGTTTTCTGAAGGCAAGTCGAGACAAACGAAACAGCGATACGCACCGCGAAATCGAGCGACTTCGACAACTCGCCGACGCGGAACGAAAAAAGCAGCAGGCAGAAACTCAACGGGCAATCGACGCGATGTGGTTCAACAAATTGCT
>JAYUFI010001170.1:0-1002 GCA_043738805.1 Planctomycetaceae bacterium
GCTGCCAGCGAAAGCGTCGCGCTGTCGAACATGGGCTTCCGTGATTCGCAGATTCGGAGCTTGCCACCCGGCACGGCGATCATCATTCAGAACGGCAAGATCGAGTTTGAGCGCCGCTTCGCCGAAAGCCCGCAACGGGCGCACTGCTTCTTTGAGTGGATTTACTTCGCGAACGTGTGCAGCAATCTCGACGATCGCAGCGTGTATTTGACTCGCAAGCGACTGGGTGAAGAGTTGGCTCGTCAGGAACAACTTGATCTCGACGAAGACACGATCGTGGTTCCGGTTCCCGATACCGCGAAGGCTGCCGCTGACAGTATGGCGTTTCAACTCAATATCCCCAGCTTGGAAGGTCTGATCCGCAATCGATACGTCGGTCGTACGTTTATCGAAGGGAACAACCGCGCGGACAAAGTCCGAGCGAAGTACACGCCGCTGCCGGAAGTGCTCGAAGGGAAGCGAGTCATCCTTGTGGAAGACACGATCGTCCGTTCGACCACAATGAAGGCGCTGATTCATCAACTCCGTGACCGTGGCCGAGCGAAAGAAGTTCACGTCCGCGTCGCCTGCCCGCCCATTATCGCGCCTTGCTTTTACGGCATCGACATGAGCACGAAGAAAGAACTCTTCGCGCCGAAGTTCATGAACGACGGAGAGTTGACTCCGGAAATCGAAGCGGAAATGGCGCGCGCGATCGGAGCGGATACACTGCGGTATCTTCCGATCTCGGCGATCGCACGCAGCATCGGAATGCCGACGACGTCGATCTGCCAAGCTTGTATCAACGGCAATTACCCGACTGAAGCTGGCAAGCGTCTGTATCAGCTTGCGATCGAGAATGAAGGTAACGGAAGCTGTTCGACCGGTCGGACGTATGACGCGCCGGTGCCAGCGGTGTTGACTCGCACGTGATGTGTTTTACGTGGCCGTCATCGCTTCGCGTGACGAGCCGGTTGCTTCACAGAGCTTCGGTGTCATTGCCGTGCCATTGCATGGGAACAT
>JAYUFI010001171.1:0-1009 GCA_043738805.1 Planctomycetaceae bacterium
CACCACGAATCTCGAACAACACGGCGACCGCGGGGTAACCCCGCAGCATTCGACACGTCCAATCAAGGACGCGCGAATCGAGCTTGTGCGACCCACAGGCCAGCGGGCGACATGGTAGCCGCTGCGAACAAGAGGTCCAAGCCGTGTTTGCCGAAGCCGGACGTTGAAATCTCAAATTTCAAACCGAAACGAACTCAAATTGAGATGACACGTGGGAAGTGGGCACAGCCGGGTCGAGATCCCGTTGATGAATTGAGTGCAAGTTCTCTCCGTCACTTCAACCACACTCGCCAGCGAGATACAGTCCGCTGCTCGATGTGAACCGTTTCGCGGAGAAAGTGCCCTCAATGTTTGGTCTCGATCCCACGCCGTTCGACGTGCGCCTGGTGGCGTTTCGCATTCCGATCCGCGTTCATCCGTCATTCTGGCTCGTCAGTGTGTTGCTCGGATGGGAGCCGGAACATCTGGACTTGGTCTTTCTGTGGGTGATGTGTCTGTTTGTCTCGATCATCGTCCATGAACTCGGTCATGCGCTGGTGGCCGAGGCCCTCGGCTGGCCTGCGGAGATCGTGTTGTATTTTGGCGGTGGCCTGACATTTTCGCAGCGTCATTCACGGCACACTCCGTGGCGTGAGATCGCCGTCGCGCTGGCCGGACCATTCGCCGGCTTCGGATTGTTCGCGCTGGTGCTGCTTGTTCAATGGTTGCTCAACAGCAACAGACTGCTAATTCATCCGTATAGGGTTGAAGTTGTTCGCTATCTCGTATGGATCAACCTTGGTTGGGGATTGGTCAATCTGCTGCCGGTGCTGCCGCTCGACGGGGGAAATGTCTGCCGTTCGCTGCTCGAACTTTTCAATGTACGCGATCCACAACGGCTGGCGTGTCAGATCAGCGTCCCCGTAGCCGGAGCGATCGCGGCATACTTCTTCTCGATCGATGCGCGGTTTGCCGGAATCATGTTCGCGATGATGTGTCTCCAGAACATCGCGTCGTTGCAGCAGCCAAA
>JAYUFI010001172.1:0-1005 GCA_043738805.1 Planctomycetaceae bacterium
TTCGCGTTCTCAACTTTTACAACCAATTCGGTCTCGGCTCCCAATTCGAGGGCTGCGGCCAAGTAGTTGAACTTCATGTACGCTTCGGCGACTCGCAGCGTCGCGAACGGGGAACAAACATCAACCGGTCCCGTGCCAACCGTCGCGACACCGCGAACTGCAATCTTGTGATCCTTCACCTGGGCGTTGCCGGCGGCATTCAACAAGATGGTGGCTTCGGTCTGACCTTCGGCAATCGAAATTTCGCGGCTGGAGTTCACGCCGTTCGGGTTGAGCAGAACTTCGATCTTGATCGGCGCTTTGAACTCACCCTCGCGAGTCGCCACAACTTTGAGCGACATCTGTCCACCCTGCACCAGCGGCACCTTGGGTTCCACAATTTGCAGAGTGAACGGAACCTTCTGAGTCACGGCCATCGCGAGGGCCTTGGTTGGCTCGGTCCAGAACGGAATGTTGTTCTGGCCGCGGACCAGCACGGTGGGCAGCCGAACTTGTCCTTCGGGGGGAGCCGGATTGTTGGGATCGACCAGCTTGCCGACGATCTGACCGAGCTTGCCCGCAACCGGCGCTTCGGGTGCGGCGAACAAGATCACTTGAGCCACTCCCTGATCGGCCGCCATACCGAATGATTCGACCGTCACTCCAGTCGGCAGATCCAACCCCGAGAAGGCCAACTCACCGCCGAAGCCCTGACGATTGGCGTTGACAAGCAGCGCGAATCGGTTTCCCTGCGGAATCGCGATGTGCGGCTCAACGTACTGTTGGAATTCATTCAGACCCAGCAGAGCTTCCGGTTTGAGCGGGCTGACTTCGACTCGGTAATGGAACGCATCGCCACCCCGCTTCAGATGGTCTCGGACTTCGAGGAAGTATTCGCCATCGGCCGGAACGGCGAAGCGAATGTAGCTGTCGGGTCCACCCGTATCATCGTTGCTCGCAATGGCTCCGCCCTGCGCGTTGTAGATGACGAGCACCGAATCAAGCTCCGAACGGATGCGTCTCGCG
>JAYUFI010001173.1:0-1001 GCA_043738805.1 Planctomycetaceae bacterium
CCATTTTGGACTGTTGCCAACAGGGCGCAGTTGACAGAATTCGATAACCACGTATGCTCTCACGGAGTCTTCGGTAGGGGTGAATTTGTGAATCGTCCGGTGTCATGGTTGATGCTCGCCGCGGTTGTTGCTCGGCACTTGATGTGCTGCTGCACCGGATCGGTCGCGCACACTTGCGATCACGATCGCTTCGCCTTGGAATTCGTCTGCGAGATTACGCACGGTCTCGATGATCATGGTCTCGATGAATGCGATCACGATGATCACAGCGCAGTCAGTTGTGATCACGATTCGCAGCCGGGCTTCGACCATTCGGACCACAACAACTGCCCCAGCGGTCCATTGCATCAGCACCACTACTGCGTTGGCACACATATCTTTTTTTTGCCACCTCCACGAGCCGACATGCCTCAGTCAATCGTTCACCACGACTTCGGATTGTTGGACTTCTCGGCTCGGATCGTGATGGCCACTTTGACGGGAGCGCGTCACCGCAGCGCGGACGATGATCCGCCACTCTCTTCCTGTCCGCAGCGTTCGGCGATTTGCGTCTATCGCATCTAGGTGCGGGCCATTCGATAGCGTGTTCGTCTTGCGAGAAATCTCGAACGGCCACGCTGCGAAATCTCATCCAACTCTCCCGGTTCAGCACGGTGTGAGAGTTCTTCACTGAACGTCGTTACGGTAACTCCGCGCTGGTGCGGCTGGTCTGCTCCGTGTGGAGTCGATCGCAACTGACCGTCAGTACGACGCACACGCATTCATCGATTGGTTACGCGCGGACGAGAACTCTCCCACTCAGAGGACTTTTCCGTCCGTCCAGATGTTGACTGCCTTGCGGCCTCTGCTTCGCGGCGGTGGTCGAATGAAACTTGAACGGTGCTTCCCTCAGAGGTAACACGATGCGAATTCCACGAATACTCCGAGTCTTGGGCGGGATGGCCGTCGTCGTCGGCCTGGGGATTGGCGCGTTCATCGCGCGCGATCGCTGGATGCCGTTG
>JAYUFI010001174.1:0-1015 GCA_043738805.1 Planctomycetaceae bacterium
CGTCACGGTGCTGCGGACGTTTGCCAGCGGCAGTGCCGACTTCGGTTGCTCGATCAATACTCGCGACGCGGGTGTGCGAGCATTGACCGACTTCGTGCAGAAGTCTCAGTCGAAGGGACCGATTAGCTCGACGTCGGTGCGAGGCTGGGTGAACCAACTCCAGCAGAAGTTGGGTCGGCAGGACATCGAAGTCTGGGGCGTACCTGGTGATAGCCGGGTGGCTCGCGTGATCGTCGAAGCTGATTACCGGATGAAGCTGATCGGAATCAACAAGCTCGATGCCGGGAAAGAGATTCCCAGCTACTTTGATCTGCTTCCGGTGGCTCAGCAGAAGAACGTCAATACGATGGATGCGCTCCGCTGGTGGCTGACAATGAAGTACGACGGTCTCTCGCACAGTGCCGACAAGAGTGCGTTTGAAATTCACGGTTCGTCGGTCCTCTGTCAGTCCGAGAATCAATTTGTCACGGCAGATGGCAAGCACGTGCCAACCGGTCAGTCGGAAGCGACCAACCGTCTGTTCGCTCAGAACTTCACGACAAACTACGACAAGCTGGCCGCTCGTGATCTGGTCTTCGCCGATACGCAGAACGTCTTCGATCTGGCGCTGGTTTCGGCGCTGATTCAGCACGAAAACCTCGACGACAAGGCGAAGTGGGACATGGGATCATTCGCCCCGCACGGCGCGTACACGCCCGCTCGCTACGCCGTACCGAAAGAGGTTGACTCGGTCGTCAACCATCGCGTTTACAACGGCAAGGACATCGTGGTCCAGGCGGCTGGCGGTGTGAAGGGCGACGTGATATCCGTCGTGAAGAACAAGGAACTCAACACAGAATCGCCCCGACTGGGCAATGTGGCTCAGACCGCGAAGGCTTCCGAACTGCCAACCGGTCGTTGGTGGTGGGATGCCACACGATAAGTGCTGATCGACAACAGTCACTGACAAATACGAACGCGGCCGACAATCAGTCGGCCGCGTTTTTTGTTGTGCCTCGATTCCGTCAACCAATGT